>NZ_JSFH01000001.1 GCF_000784835.1 Thermotoga sp. Mc24
GAGAACTCACTTGGGTACTTCTCGGAGAATTCTTCAAAGGAGATACCGACTGCGGAGAGTTTCTCTTTGATGATCTCTTCTGCCTTCTTTTTTGTATCCGCTATGCCAAGGTTGAAGAGTGTCTCATAGAAGTACCTGTCCACCTTCCTGAGGGGGTTGAACGTGGAGAACGGATTCTGGAAGACTGCCTGTATTTCTTTTAGAAGCTCTCTTCTTTCCTTTTCGTTCTGATGCACACGATCGATCTTTCTTCCTTTGTAGATGATCTCACCGGAGGTGGGTTCTTCAAAGCCGAGGATGATCTTGGCGGTCGTGGTCTTTCCACAGCCGCTCTCTCCAGCGAGGGTGAAGATCTCTGCTTCGTTTATATCGAAGTTCACGTTGTCTACAGCCACTATCCTCGTTCTGGAGAAGATACTCCCTATGGTGAAGATCTTCGTCAGATTTTTTATCTCAAGAAGCGGCATTCTTTCCCTCCTCTACTAACCAGCATGCAACTCTGTGGCCCGGCAGGTATTCCTTGAGAGGGGGTACTTCTTTTTTACACCTGTCGAACGCATGTGGACATCTTGGATGGAAACTGCATCCTGGTGGAAGATCGGCGAGTGATGGAGGACTTCCAGGAGCGCTTTCTCTCCTTCCTTTGTCTCCAAACTTTGGAAGCGAGTAGATCAGATACTTCGTGTAGGGATGCATGGGGTTTTCAAAGATCTCTTCTGTTTTCCCTTCTTCTATGATCTTTCCTGCGTACATGATCGCTATCCTGTCTGTCACGTTCGCATGGACCCCCATATCGTGTGTGACAAGGATGATGGTGTTCTGTCTTGAAGATTGTATCTCCTTAAGGAGCTGGACCACACCTCTCTGAGTTACAACGTCGAGAGCGGTCGTTGGTTCGTCTGCTATGATGACTTTCGGTGACAGAACGGTTGCAAGAGCGATCGTCACCCTCTGCCTCATTCCACCAGATAGCTGGTGTGGATAGGCGTTGAGAATTTCTATCGGAAGGCCAAGCTCTCTTATGTGTTCTTTTGCCATCTCATAGGCTTCTTCTTTCGTCTTTCCAGTCGTGTGGCTTTCTATGAAATCCTTGAAGGTCTCCTTTATCTTCACCACGGGATTGAGAACGCTCATCGATCCCTGTGGAACGTAAGAAATGAAACTCCATCTGAGCCTTCTTCTCTCTTCATCGCTCAGGGAATAAACATCCACTTCTTTTCCGTTTTCTCTGTACAAGACTTTTCCTCCCACTATTCTCTGTGGTGGTTCTATTGCAGCAAAGAGAGCTCTCAAAAGAGTGCTCTTTCCACATCCGCTCTCTCCTGCGATACCGTATATCTCGTTCTCCATGATCGAAATGTTCACGTCGTCCACTGCTTTCACTACTCTCTTTTTTCCGAATATGTCCAGAATGTAATAAGACTTGAGATTTTCTGTTCTCAACACTTCCACCGCTATCACCTCATGCCTGTCCTATTCTCTGTATCCTCATCCTCGGATCC
>NZ_JSFH01000002.1 GCF_000784835.1 Thermotoga sp. Mc24
GGGAGGTCAGCTTCAAAGAATTTCCATCGCAAGGGCGCTTCTCACGAATCCTTCTCTTCTTGTCGCAGACGAACCCGTCTCGATGGTCGACGCTTCTTTGAGAATGTCGATCGTGAACCTCTTCAAGGATCTCAAAGAACAGTACGGTGTGAGCGTGCTCTACATCACCCACGATCTCACAACGGCCTACTACGTCTCTGACAGAATCGCCGTCATGTTCAGAGGAAACATAGTGGAACTGGGACCTGCAGAGAAAGTTCTCATGGAACCAAAGCATCCATATACCCAGCTTTTGAGGGAATCCGTTCCAGAACCGGATCCGAAGAAAAAGTGGGACATCAGGATAAAACTGTCCGAGACAGAGCAGGCAGAGTATCTGAGACAGGGCTGCAAGTTCGCAGGAAGATGTCCAAAGGCCATGGATATATGCAGAAAGGAGCCTCCTCCATATTTTGAAGTAGATGGTGTGCAGGTGAAGTGCTGGTTGTATAAATAATTAACAAAGTTTGGGAGGGATGTAAATGTTGAGAAGCCAGAGGAATGCAAGAAGACAGATTCAAGTCTTGATTGGTATCTGGTCCCTTGAAGTGAACGGGGAGGAAAGGCCCATCGCCGTTCCTGGAAGCTGGAATGAGCAGTACCAGGATCTGTGCTACGAAAAAGGACCCTTCACCTACAAAACCACCTTCTACGTTCCAGAGGAACTTTCAAAAAAACACATCAGACTTTACTTTGCTGCCGTGAACACAGACTGCGATGTCTTCCTAAACGGAGAGAAAGTGGGAGAGAATCACATTGGATACCTTCCCTTCGAAGTAGATGTGACAGGGAAAGTGAAACCTGGAGAGAACGAACTCAGAGTGGTTGTTGAGAACAGGTTAAAGGTGGGAGGATTTCCCTCGAAGGTTCCAGACAGTGGCACGCACACCGTGGGATTCTTTGGAAGCTTTCCACCTGCAAACTTCGACTTCTTTCCCTACGGAGGAATCATAAGACCTGTTCTGATAGAGTTCACAGACCACGCGAGGATACTTGACATCTGGGTGGACACGAGTGAATCTGAACCAGAGAAGAAACTTGGAAAAGTGAAAGTGAAGATAGAAGTCTCAGAAGAAGCGGTGGGACAGGAGATGACGATCAAACTTGGAGAGGCAGAAAAAAAGGTCAGAACATCTGACAGATTCGTCGAAGAGGAGTTCATCCTCGAAAACGCCAGGTTCTGGAGCCTCGAAGATCCGTATCTTTATCCTCTCAAGGTGGAACTCGAAAGAGACGAGTACACTCTGGACATCGGAATCAGAACGATCAGCTGGGACGAGAAAAAGCTCTACCTGAACGGGAAACCCGTCTTTCTGAAGGGCTTTGGAAAGCACGAGGAATTCCCCGTTCTGGGGCAGGGTACTTTCTATCCACTGATGATAAAAGACTTCAACCTTCTGAAGTGGATCAACGCGAATTCTTTCAGGACCTCTCACTATCCTTACAGTGAAGAGTGGCTGGATCTTGCCGACAGACTCGGAATCCTCGTGATAGACGAAGCCCCGCACGTTGGTATCACAAGGTATCACTACAACCCAGAGACCCAAAAGATAGCAGAAGACAACATAAGAAGAATGATCGACAGAGACAAGAACCATCCCAGCGTGATCATGTGGAGTGTGGCGAACGAACCCGAGTCCAACCATCCAGACGCGGAGAGTTTCTTCAAAGCCCTTTATGAGACTGCCAAAGAGATGGATCGAACACGTCCCGTGGTCATGGTGAGCATGATGGACGCACCAGACGAGAGGACAAGAGACGTGGCGCTGAAGTATTTCGACATCGTCTGTGTGAACAGGTACTACGGCTGGTACATCTATCAGGGAAGGATAGAAGAAGGACTTCAAGCTCTGGAAAAAGACATAGAAGAGCTCTATGCAAGGCACAGAAAACCTATCTTTGTCACAGAGTTCGGCGCAGATGCTATAGCCGGCATCCACTACGACCCACCTCAGATGTTCTCCGAAGAGTACCAAGCAGAGCTCGTTGAAAAGACGATCAGACTTCTTTTGAAGAAAGACTACATCATTGGAACGCACGTGTGGGCCTTTGCAGATTTCAAGACTCCTCAGAATGTGAGAAGACCCATTCTCAACCACAAAGGTGTTTTCACAAGAGACAGACAACCCAAACTCGTTGCTCATGTACTGAGAAGACTGTGGAGTGATGGTGATTAGAAGAAGAAACATACTTGACACCAGTGATCTTCTCCAAAAAATGTCTGAGTTAGGCATAGGTATTAAGAAGGAAGGCAACACAATTTTTTGGTCGGGACCATATGGAGGAAGAATGAACCCCAATAGTACTCTTGCTGGAAAAAGATCAGTATAATAGTGGAAAGTGATTTCAGAGATTGATAGGCATATTATCTAGCAGTTTACATCGGAGAATATGGTGGCATGCTTCAATTCATTCTTGATAATAATCATCTCTGGAAAGTTTCTCGTTTTCTTTTTGGAAGCGAAGCACCAATAGAACCAACTGGACGAACAGGGTTATACATTCAATGTGGGACTTGGTTTTAAAGAGGCAAGAATAATTTCTCCTGTCCTCCTGCAGCCAGGCAAAGGCCATGAGAATTCCCAACGGCAAAGTCCGATGATTATGATGCGCTCATTATTGTAGGCGGTTGGTCTGGAGACGTTTTATATGAAAAAGATAAGGTTGTGGACTTTATAAAAGCTGTAATGAAGTACCTAGAAAAATAATAGCAACTATTTGTCATGGTCTGATTGCTCTGGCGGTAGCTGATATAGTAGCAGGTAAAAAGCTTACTGGGTGGTTTGCCTGTAAGGACCCTATCGAAATTATGGGAGTAGAATTTGTTCCAGAACACGTAGCGGTTATTTGTGGTCGTATAGTCAGCGTCAGAACTCCTCCTGAAATACCAGAATTTGTGGATATTCGCACTGTTACTTTGTTGAATGAGTTTTAAAAGAAAAAAAGATAGTAAACAGTTAAACTAAGCCAGTTATTGTCTTAAAAAGCAAAAGTTCTTTCTCACGAAAATAGCTGTGCGTTTTTTTCTGAAAGTTTTTCGAATTATGATAAGAAACTTAAAATATGAGGTGAATCTGAGTGAAAAAAAGGTTCAAATACAGAACACTCGAAGAGATGCGCTGGGAAGCTATTACGTTGGGAATGGATCTTCCACTGTTGGATGATTTCGATGTTTTCAGAGATCCTGTTGATCTTGGTTTAAAGACAATACCGAACAGGTTCGTTGATCAACCCATGGAAGGAAACGACGCACAGCTCGATGGAACCCCTGGTCCCCTCACACTGAGACGTTACAGAAGACTCGCCGAAGGTGGAGCTGGTGTGATATGGGTGGAAGCCATCGCCATTTCTAGGGAAGCGAGGGGAAACGACAGACAACTAATGTTAACAGAAGAAACTGTGAACTCTTTCAGAAGCTTTGTTGCAGAGATAAAAAGTGCTTCCTTGAAAACAAACAACTTTGAACCGTACGTTGTAGCCCAGCTTACCCATCCTGGAAGATTTGGAAAGAACAGAAAGATTCTCTTCCACGATAAATTCTTGGATGAAAAATACGGTATAACAGAAGATTTCCCCCTCATGTCCGATGAAGAACTGGACAGCTTGAAAGAACAGTACCTGAGAGCTGCAAAATTCGCAAAAATAGCTGGATTCGATGCGGTTGATATCAAAGCGTGTCACAGATACCTTCTTTCCGAACTACTTGCAGCACACACACGCGAGGGAAAATATGGGGGTTCCTACGAAAACAGAACAAAACTTCTGAAAGACATCGTAAGACTCGTTAGAGAGGAAGTCGAAATAGATATTACCGTGCGATTGAACCTTTCTGACTTCATTCCTTACCCATACGGATGGGGATCGACAGAAGAAGGAACACTCGATTTCACAGAACCTGGAAGACTTCTGAAAGAACTGGAAGAACTCGGTGTGAAAATAATCAACGTGACCGCTTCCACACCGTATCTGAAACCTCATATAAACAGACCGTATGATGAAATGGGAAAGTACAATCCCCCTGAGCATCCCATCGTTGGAGCCATGAGACTTCTGAACCTGGCGAAACTGGCCAAAGAAACTCTTTCAAGAACGCTCGTTGTTGCGAGCGGCTTCACCTGGTTCAGACAGTTCGCACCCTACGTTGCAGCCGGTATGCTGAAGAACAGCTGGTGCGACCTTGTGGGTTTTGGAAGAATGACATTCGCTTATCCAGACTATCCAAAAGACATACTGACAAAGGGGGAACTCGATCCGAAGAAGGTCTGTATCACCTGTAACAAATGTGCAGAACTGAAAGCCGCGGGAGAAAGCTGTGGTTGCGTTGTCAGAGACAGTGAAGTGTACCTTCCCATATACAGAAAGATGGAGGAGAACAAGAAATCATGAGAGAGTCGGTTGTTAAGTTAAACGAACACACCCTGAGAATTTTCTCTCTCAATACTATCGTGGTGGGTTCTGGTGCTGCGGGTTTGAATGCGGTAGACAGGGTTTTCTCTTTTGGTCAGAAAGATGTGGCACTTTTAACGGACAACCTGAAATGGGGAACATCCAGAAACACTGGCTCTGACAAGCAAACATACTACAAGCTCACGCTCGCAGGTAATGTACCTGATTCCGTTTATGAACTTGCTGAAACATTGTTCAACGGAGGAAGTATGGACGGTGACATCGCACTCGTTGAAGCTGCCCTTTCGGCCCGGGCGTTTTTCAGGCTCGTGGAACTTGGGGTTCCTTTTCCCCATTCGAGGTACGGTGAGTACGTTGGATACAAGACAGATCATGATCCCAAACAGCGCGCTACCTCTGCAGGTCCTCTGACTTCCTATTACATGTGCGAAAAACTCCTGGAGGAGATCAGAAGAAAGGGTATAAAGATCTTTGAAGGTTACCAGGCGATTGGTATCTTAACAGACAGAAACGAAGAAAAAACAATTGGTCTCATCGCGCTCGATCTGAACAACCTCTATGATCCGGAAAAGAGATACGTTCTCTTCAACGTGAAAAACATAATCTATGCAACCGGTGGACCTGCGGGAATGTTCTATTTCCACTCGGTTTATCCTCCTGTGCATTTTGGAGCCACTGGTATCGCTTTCGAAGCGGGGGTTATGGGGAAGAATCTGACGGAATGGCAGTTTGGAATCGCTTCCAAAAAGTTCAGATGGAACCTGTCTGGTACCTATCAACAGGTCATACCGAGGTACGTTTCTACGGATGAAAATGGAAACGATGAAAGAGAGTTCCTTGAAGAGTACTTCCCGGATCCTTCCACGATGCTGAACGCCATTTTTCTGAAAGGTTACCAGTGGCCGTTCGATGTGAGAAAGATAAAAAACTACGGTTCCTCTCTGATAGATATCCTCGTGTTCTACGAAACAGTAATCAAAGGTAGAAGGGTCTGGTTGGATTTCACAAGAAACCCCAGCTGGGGAAGCAAAAACGGGGAACTGGACTTCTCCCTTCTTGGAAAAGAAGCGTACGAATACCTGAAAAATTCAGGTGCTCTCTTCGGTCGACCCATAGACAGGCTTGAAAAAATGAACAGACCCGCGATAGAAGTCTATTTACAGCACGGAATAGATCTGAGAAAAGAATACTTAGAAATCGGAGTCTGCGCCCAGCATAACAACGGAGGTCTTCATGGAAACATTTGGTGGGAAAGCAATCTGAAACATTTCTTCCCGGTGGGAGAAGTGAACGGATCCCATGGAGTATACAGACCCGGTGGTAGCGCTCTGAACTCTGGACAGGTGGGAGGAGTGAGGGCCGCCCAGTACATAGTAGAGAACTACTCTGGTGATCCTCTGTGCGAAGAGGAAATTCTGGAAGAGGCGAAAGATCAAATCCTCAAAAAAATTGAACTGGGCGAAAGTTTTGTGAAAAGAATCACTGGAAAATCCAATGTGTCATCCATTCTCAAAGAGATAAGCGAGCGTTCCATGAGAAGTATGGGTATAGTGAGATCTCTTGAAGAAGCGAGAAAAGGGAAAAACGAGACCCTCAGAGATTTCAATAATCTGATTGAAAAAGTAGAACTCTCCTCTATAAGACAACTTCCTTTCGCATTCAGACTTTACGACGTTCTTCTCACACAATACGTGTATCTTTCAGCAGTTGAAAATTACATAGAATCGGGTGGAAAGAGTAGAGGTTCTTACATCGTTCACGATCCGACCGGAGAACTTCCCATCCCGAATCTACCAGAGATGTTCAGATACAGCCTGGCTGGCGAATCTTTTAACAAGAAAATTCAGAGAGTTCGTTGCAAAGAAAACAGGTGTGAATTTTTCTGGGATCCTGTGAAGGAAATTCCAAGGGAAGATACCTGGTTCGAAACGGTATGGAATAGCTTCATGAGGAGAGAAGTTCTCAGATGAGAAGGAGGCAACAACTCATGAAAGAAGTCTCTGTGGTTCTCGTAGGCATCGGGGGTTACGGTAACAAATATGTAGAGTACATACTGAGAGAAGGAAGAGAAAAAGGTGTTCGAATATCTGGTGTGGTAGATCCGTATCCACAGAACAGCAGGTTCTATGATGAACTCCGTTCGTTAAACGTTCCTATGTACAACACACTCGAAGAATTTTACTCTCACCATACAGCAGATCTTGCTATCATTTCTTCTCCTATCCATTATCACTGCGAGCAAACCTGTACGGCAGTCAGAAACGGAAGTCACGTGCTCTGTGAAAAACCCGCTGCAGCTACTGTAAAGGAAGTAAAAAAGATGATCGAATGCAGAGAAAAATACGGAAAGATCGTAGCGATAGGTTATCAGTGGTCCTATAATCCTGCGGTTCTCAAGCTCAAGGAGGATATTCTCGCTGGAAAATTTGGAAAGCCGGTTCTTTTTAAAACTCTTGTCCTCTGGCCAAGAGATACGGCTTATTACAGAAGAAACTCCTGGGCAGGAAAATTGAAGGTGAACAATCGATGGGTTTTAGACAGTGTGGCGGGAAACGCTACAGCACACTTTCTGCACAACATGCTTTTCTTGCTGGGTGAAAAAATGGAAGAAAGTGCGTATCCTGAAAGTATAGTTGCGGAGCTCTACAGAGCCAACGACATAGAAAGTTTCGACACCTGTGCTTTGAAAATGACTGTGAGAAAGATACCCGTTCTTTTCTTCGCAACACACGCTGTAAAAGAACGTAAAGGACCTGTTTTTGAATACAGATTTGAAAAGGCCCGGGTCATATGTAATTACCCGGAATATCCTGAAAGTGAAGAGAATCTTCTCGTTGTTTATGAAGATGGCAGAAAAGAGATTTACGGTCCAACAGATCACGGTAGTATGAGAAAACTCTGGGTTGTGGTAGATGCAGTGAGGGGGCAAAAGGAATTCATCTGTACCCTTGAATCGGCCATGGCCCACACAATTGCTATAAATGAAGCACACGTTTCCATGAAAGAAATCCAGGATTTTCCAACAGAACTGAAAAGAGTAGAGGGAGAACCTCCTCTGATTTGGGTAGAAGGATTAAAAGAGGCCATGGAGAGAGCCTACGAGGAGGAAAAAATCTTTTCTGAACTGAATCTACCGTGGGCGAAGCGTGGTGAAGAAGTAAAGCTTGAAAACTTCGAGGGGCTCGAAGGGGAGATAACATGCTGAAGATATGCGTAATTGGCTCCTCTGGTCATTTCAGATATGCTTTAGAAGGACTCGACGAGGAGTGTTCCGTTACCGGAATCGCACCAGGGGTACCAGAAGAAGATTTGTCAAAGCTGGAAAAAGCTATATCTGAAATGAACATAAAACCGAAGAAATACAACAACTGGTGGGAAATGTTAGAAAAAGAAAAACCCGATATTCTGGTTATAAATACCGTTTTTTCTCTGAACGGAAAGATCCTGCTAGAAGCTTTAGAGAGAAAAATCCATGCCTTCGTAGAGAAACCCATAGCTACCACCTTCGAAGATCTGGAAAAGATCAGGTCTGTCTATCAGAAGGTGAGGAACGAGGTTTTCTTCACAGCCATGTTTGGTATCAGATACCGGCCACATTTTCTCACCGCCAAAAAACTTGTCAGTGAAGGTGCTGTGGGTGAAATCAGACTCGTGAACACACAGAAGTCATACAAACTCGGACAAAGACCAGATTTTTACAAAAAGAGGGAAACATACGGAGGGACCATTCCCTGGGTTGGAATACACGCGATTGACTGGATCCACTGGATCACCGGAAAAAAATTTCTCTCCGTTTACGCTACCCACTCACGTCTTCACAATTCAGGCCATGGAGAACTCGAAACGACGGCACTCTGCCACTTCACATTGGAAGACGAAGTTTTCGCATCCCTTTCCATAGATTATCTCAGACCCCAGGGTGCCCCTACCCACGACGACGACAGAATGAGAATAGTGGGGACCAAGGGAATCGTCGAGGTCATTAATGAAAGAGTGTTTCTCACGGACGAGAAAGGACACAGAGAAGTACCACTCGTTGAAAAAGGGCAGATTTTCGAAGATTTCTTGAGGGAAATTCGTGGTCAAGGAAAGTGCATGGTAACCCCGGAAGACTCTATTCTCACCACCGAGATCGCATTGAAAGCAAGACTTTCAGCAGATACAGGGCAAATCGTTAGGATTTGAAGGAGGAAAAAAATGCTCTATACGACGTTCTCGGCGATAATTCCTTCTTTTCTCATAATCCTCATCGGCTACACTTTGGGGAAAGTTTTTTCTGAAGAAACAATGGGTCTTGCTTCAAAAGTTGCAATCTGGGTCATGGTTCCAACGGTAACGTTTACCTTTATAAACGAATACACTCCCAGTTTTTCAACTCTTGGAGAATTCGGACTTGGAGTGGCTATTATTTTTGTTATCTTCTATCTTTATTCCAGACTCTTCAAGGAGAAAAAAGAAGTGATTCACGTCACCGCAGTTACCGCAAACGTTGGCTATTTGGGATATCCTATCCTTCTTTCTTTGTGGGGAGAAGAAGCACTTTCTCTCGGAGTGGTTTACGCCACCCTGAACATCATCATGTTCTCCGCAGTTCTTCCCATGTTCCTTGGTGAGAAAGTGAACATTAAAAATCTGTTCAGACTTCCTTACGTGTACGCTCTGATTGCAGGATTTCTAACCGGAAAATTGGGCTGGAGTTTTCGAGAACTTCCCGAATGGCTTGTAAATGCTATTTTGATGTTGAAGCAATCTGCCATACCGTACCTTCTTCTTTACGTGGGATTGTCTGTTTCCAAACTGAAACTGGGAAGACATCTTTCGAAGATTGGCGGGATCATCGTTGTGAATAAGCTCTTCCTTGCCCCCCTCATTGCACTGGTTTTCGCTCTGATTTACGGTCTTGAAGGACTCACAGCCAAGGTTTTCGTGCTGGAAACCGCGATGCCTGCTGCTGTGAACGCAGTGGTTCTCACTTCTGCCCTCGGTGGAGACAGTGAAACAGTGGGTTACGGTGTTACTCTCACCACTTTCTTTGCCATCTTCACTCTTCCTGTCTGGGCTGTCATCTTAGAGAGAATATTCAGTTGATATTGTCAGCTACCCTGTTCCATAGGAGGCAAGGCTCTCCGCTTCGACCCGTGATAGATCGTAGCCTCTTTTCGGGTTCTGCCGCCAGAGTACGTTCCACGGGCATGAACTCGGACGGTTCCTGTCCCTATCGTGATGCGTTCCACATGCACTTCACGTCCATTCTCTAACATTCAAGCCGTGGCATAGCTCAGAAAGAAGTTGTACACGAATCTGGTTAGGATAGATTCTGAATTGTAGGTTCGAAGCATTTTTGTCACGTCCTTGTAAAAAATGGAGCCTTTTTTGCAAGTCTTAATAAAAATTTTTCTATACTTCGTGAAAAATTTAACAATTAAAGTTGATAATAACGGTAGGAGGTGATAATCATGATAACAACCACCATATTTCCAGGTAGATATGTTCAGGGGACAGGTGCTATCAATATTCTAGAAGAAGAACTTTCTCGTTTTGGAGAAAAGGCATTCGTGGTGATTGATGATTTTGTGGACAAAAACGTGCTAGGGGGAAACTTCTTCAGCTCTTTCACAAAAGTCAGGGTAAACAAACAGACCTTTGGTGGAGAGTGCTCAGATGAAGAGATAGAGAGACTTTCAGGTCTTGTTGAGGAAGAAACAGACGTGGTGGTGGGTATAGGTGGTGGAAAAACACTCGATACCGCTAAAGTGGTCGCCTATAAATTGAAAAAGCCTGTTGTGATTGTTCCAACTATTGCTTCTACAGATGCTCCATGCAGCGCCCTTTCCGTGATTTACACACCAAACGGGGAGTTCAAAAGATACCTGTTTTTGCCAAAGAATCCAGATGTCGTTCTGGTAGACACGGAGATTGTGGCGAAAGCCCCCACGAGATTTCTCGTGGCTGGAATGGGAGATGCCCTTGCCACGTGGTTTGAGGCAGAATCTTGTAAACAGAAATACGCTCCAAATATGACGGGAAGACTAGGTTCGATGACAGCCTACGCACTCGCAAGACTTTGCTATGAGACACTTCTAGAATACGGTGTACTCGCAAAAAGGTCGGTGGAGGAAAAGTCTGTCACACCTGCCCTTGAAAAAATCGTTGAGGCAAACACGCTGCTGAGTGGTCTAGGATTCGAAAGTGGAGGACTGGCAGCTGCACATGCTATTCACAACGGTCTCACCGTTCTGGAAAATACCCACAAGTATTTACACGGGGAAAAAGTGGCCATAGGAGTTCTCGCATCACTGTTTTTGACTGACAAACCCAGAAAGATGATCGAAGAGGTCTACTCTTTCTGTGAAGAAGTGGGATTACCTACTACTCTGGCAGAGATAGGACTTGATGGTGTTTCGGACGAGGATCTGATGAAAGTGGCTGAGAAAGCCTGTGACAAGAATGAAACAATACACAACGAACCCCAACCTTTGACATCAAAAGATGTGTTTTTCGCCCTAAAAGCAGCAGACAGGTACGGAAGGATGAGAAAAAACCTCACTTGACCTTTCTTCTTTTTTTAGTCTTGTTGTTGTCTGCTGCAAGAATCAGACGCCTTCTCAGAAGGTTGAGGGAGTCCGCATACTCATCAGCGAATCTGTCCATGGAGTTTATCTACTCCAATTTCTTTGACAAATCCCAGTTCTACAAATCACCTGGTATTTCTGTTTCGTCCAGTACCTCCACACCGTTTCTTTCCAGAACGAAAGCGGTAACTCCCTTTCCCGGAACCAATCTTCCGGAAAAACTTCCATCGTAGACGAATTTTTTTCCACAGGAGGGACTTTTAGATTTCAGAATGGCGAGGTCTACTTTCAGAAGGCGAGCAACCTTGAGGGTGGTTTCCGCGCCTTTCAAAAAATTCTCAGTTCTGTCGCTTCCAAACTCATCGAGAACTCTTTCCTTCCCGGTCCATCCGCAGCCTCCATAAATCTCACACCGGGGCCTTGGAGTTGGAAGACCACCAAGTTGCTCGGGACAGACAGGTATCAGATCGTGCCTTTCCAGCAGCGAAAGAACTCTTTCATCTGCTGCTGAACGTCCGTCGTATCTTGTGGGAAGTCCCAGAAGGCACGCGCTTACCAGGATCTTCATTCTCCACCGGTTCCTATGAGTTCTTTTTTCAACACCCAGATCTGGTTTGGCAGGTAATTGATCGGATTCACGGCTTTCTCATTCACTCTAACCTCGAAATGAAGGTGAGGCCCTGTACTCAAACCGGTGTTTCCAACCCTTCCTATTATCTGACCTTTCTTTACGTACTGACCCTCGTATACATCTATTTGGGAAAGATGCCCGTATATGTGTTCGTAAGAAGCAGATTTTATTTTTATCATGAGACCGTACCCGCCGTTTTCCCCGGCGAACTCCACCACTCCGCTTTCAGCAGCGAATATGGGTGTACCCTCAGGTGCCGATATATCAATTCCTGAGTGAAAGGAATATTTCCCGGTTATGGGGTGAATCCTCCAGCCAAAACCGGAGGAAATGACACCATAAACAGGCCAGATGAAGAATTTCTCATCGTTGAACGCCTTTCCAATGATACTTTCAGGTATGAACAGCTTCTGTCCCGCATATATGGTGTAAGACTTGAGCTGATTCGCTTCCTTTATGAAAGTAGCGGTTGTGAAGAACCTTTTTGCAATAGTATCGAGGGTGTCTCCTTTTTTTACTGTGTAGAGGTAGCCAGGCGGCTGAGGAATCACGATCTCCTGCCCCACTCTGAGATTGTGAGGGTCGAGTCCGGGATTCCAGTCAAGAAGAAGAGAGGGGGAAATCCCAAAGTTGAGGGATATACTGTAAAGGGTGTCGTTCTTCTGGACCTTGTAATGAATCAGGAAGTAGGATGAGAATCCGTGTACGAAAAAGACAACAAGAAAAAGCAAAAAGAAGCCTCTCTTCATCCTCCCCATCCTTTCATACGAGTTCTATCAGCTTCTCAGGTATTTTATAGGCCGGAAGAACGTAATCAGAGTAACCTTCTTCGATCACCGACTTGGGCATTCCAAAGACGACACATGTTTCTTTATCTTCGGCTATTACCGTTCCACCGTAAAACTTGACCTTGAATGCTCCCTTGGTGCCATCTTTGCCCATACCCGTGAGAATTACAGCTATCGTTTTGGATTTGTATATCTCCGCTGCTTTGTCCAGGGTGAAATCCACCGATGGCCTCACGTTGTTTATTTTATCAGACTTGTCCAGGAAGAAAAAAACCTTGCCGTTCTGGGCTTTCAAACCAAGATGGAAGTCCCCGGGAGCGATATAAACAAAACCGGGCTTGACCTCTTCTCCGTCTTCGGCCTCCTTCACTGTGAGTTCAGAGGTGCTGTCCAGCCTCATTGCGAGCGATTTTGTGAAACCAGGAGGCATGTGCTGGACCACCACTATTGGAGCTGGGAAGTTTTTCGGAAGGTTTGGGATGATCATGTCGAGCGATCTGGGCCCTCCGGTTGAGGAACCTATAACCACGATTTTCCCACTTACAGCTGGTTTGGTTATGGTGAGCCGTGAAACCTTCGGCTTAAAGAGGAGAGTGCGTGGATCCACGTTCATCGCCTGTCTGATCTTTTCCAGAAGTTCCGGGGCAACTTGTCTGAAAGTGAGAGAAACCGAACCGTGCGGCTTGGTGATGAAATCCACCGCACCGTTTCTGAGAGCTTCTATTGTGATCGCCGCGCCTTCTTCCGTCAAACTGCTCACCATGATGACTCGTGTGGGGACTTTTTTCATGATGAGTTTCAGCGCTTCAATTCCGTTCAGATTCGGCATTTCGATGTCCATGGTTATGACGTCTGGTTTGAGTTCTACAGCCTTTTCAACGGCTTCCAAACCGTCTTTAGCGAATCCCACTACCTTCATGTCTGGCTGAGAATCTATGATATCTTTGAGTACCATCCTCATGAACGCCGAGTCATCTACCACCAGTACTCTTATCACCCTGTCTGTCATTTCTGTACCTCCTCATGGAAAAAGAGATTACAGGAAAGAATATCAAAACACCAGAAACGAAGAACTTGGCAAACGAAGGTTCCCAGGAGAAAAGAGCTTTTCCCAGTATCAAAATACCCACAACCACTGAAAAAAGTGAATACCAGAGAACCACACCGGCCGCTATATCTTTCACGAGCTTTACCGATTCACTGTACTCCTTGAAGAAAAGATCGAGAAATTTTTCCACCACCGTGTTGAGAAGCTCCGCTCCAATGACAGAGAATATGGCAAAGTATATCCACAAAAGATCATTCGCACTCAACGGCAAAAAGAGAGAAAAAATAGCCACAACGATCCCTATGAAGAAATGTATTTTGAGATTTCTTTCCAGTTTTAAGGCATTTTCTATTCCTTCAAAGGCGTTTTTGAAGGATTTCAAAATATTATTCGAATCCCGCTGCAAGCCTCTTCCACACCCTCTCTGTTTTTATCTTGAACTGTTTTTCGAACATGTTGTAGCCGAACTCCAAAGCCTTCAGGTTTATGTCCCACAGAGGCCTCCTCACGTGATCTTTCAGTGCTCTTTTCAAAGAATCGAGCTTCACTATGTTACAAACTTTGGCAAGTACCCCCACCATTATGACGTTAGAAACCATAGCCGTCTTGAATTCTGAAATGGCCCTTTCTGTAGCGGGTACAAACAGAATCTTTCGGGTTATTCTCTTTACGAAGTCAGGAACGTTCTTCACAAAAGTTTGATCGAGAATGACCACACCGTTTACTTTCACCGACTTGTAAAGCTCGTCCATCGCTTTCTGATGAAGAATACACACAATGTCGAAATATTCACTCTCTGGATAGTCTATCGGTGAGTCGTCGTAAAGCACGTCGCAGTAACTGACATCTCCTCTCACCTGAGCGCTGTAAGACTGCGTTTGGACAACCCATTTACCTTCATAAACGAGAGCCTTCGCGAGTATCAAACCCGCCAGTATGTTTCCCTGTCCGCTGATACCCGCTATTCGTATGGAAACAGGCTCTGTCATTCCATCGCACCTTCTTTTCTGGTCAAACGCCTGTAAACAGTCAGAAAGTCTTCTTTTTCTTCCTCACGGAAGATTCCTATCTTTATTTTACCTTCTTCGGGTCGTTCCAGAAAACACGTGTTGTTCTTGAAGTATTCCATCATCTGATGAGGTTCGGGCATGCCGTTGTACCGTCCAAAGTAGGTGTGACAGTTCGTTAGAACGTCAACAACAGAAATTCCCCGGTGCTGAAGGGCCTTTTTTAGGACTCTCACCAGGTGATCGTAGTGATAAACGGTACTTCTCGCAACGAAAGTGGCTCCAGCGGAGAGAGCTATCTCCACCGCGTCGAACGGTTTTTCAAAGGCCCCAAGAGGAGTTGTCGAAGTCTGATAATACTGAGGAGTCGTTGAAGAAACCTGGCCACCTGTCATGCCGTATATCATGTTGTTGAAAATGACAACGGTTATATCTATGTTCCTCCTACACGCGTGTATGAAATGGTTCCCACCTATCGAGAGAATGTCTCCGTCTCCTCCCATCACAACCACTTCGAAATCCGGCTTTGCCAGCTTCACTCCCGTTGCGAAGGCGATTGCCCTTCCATGAAGGGTGTGCAACGTGTTGAAATCGAGGTACCCTGTAGCCCTCGAGGAACAACCGATTCCAGACACCACAGCCACTTTTTCTTTTGGAAGTGCGAGGTCATCCACGGCTTCCAGGAACGCTTTCAGGACTATTCCGTTCCCACAACCCGGGCACCAGACGCTCGGCCACCTGCCCGGCCTGAGGTAAGAAATGAGTCTTTCCGTCTTCACATCTCATCACCTACAAAGCGAACACTTTCCACTCCCGTGAACTTGAAGAAGAAATCTGTCAGAGGATCAGGATAATCCTTCTCGTAAACGACTCTCTTTATTCCAGCGTTAACTATGAGTCTTGCACAGATTGAACACGGTTTGTGCGTGACATATATGGTAGCACCGTTGACCGCTATACCGAACTTTGCCGCTTGCATCAATGCGTTCTGCTCCGCGTGTAGCGCGTAGCATATCTCCTGGTGTTCTCCAGAATTTATTTCAAGGTCATCGCGGATACATCCGATTTCGTTGCAGTGGGGAAATTTCGAGGGAGGCTGGTTGTATCCGGTGGCGAGGATTCTGTGATCTTTCACAATCACAGCTCCCACTTTTCTGTGAACACAGGTCGATCGCTCACTAACCATCCTGGCAATCCTCATGAAGTAGGAGTCCCAGGATTCTCTACTATCCGGTTTCTTCTCTATTTTCAGATTGTTCAGGTATTCCTCCAGCCTGTCTTTCACAAACTCACCCTTATGAGATTGTATCACAAACAAAAGCGAGGGCTTTACGTGCCCTCGCCTTCTGTAGTATAATTTCAATCCCAGACGTCGTTTCAAGGGAGGCCGAAAAAAGGGGAGGAGGTTTCTCCTCCCGAAAGGAAACCTTATCCTATGGCCTCCCGTCCTCTTTCTCCCGTTCTGATCCTAATGCAATCCAGCAGATCCAGCACAAAAATTTTCCCATCTCCTATGTTTCCTGTCCTTGCTCCTTTTTGAATCGCCTCGATAGTTGGTTCAACGAATTCTTCATTGACCGCTATGAGAAGCATCACCTTTTTGAGAAGATTCACCTCTTCTACTTCACCTCGATACGTTTCTGTGTATCCCTTCTGTTGACCACATCCAAGAACGTTCATGACAGTCATCTTGTAAATCTGAGCATCGAAAAGTGCCTTTTTCACATCCGGTAACTTGTGGGGTTGTATAACAGCTATGATCAGTTTCATACTGTCACCTCCTTCATCTTGTGGTGAAGATTTCAAAATCAGCGTATCCTTCCATGCCGTGCTCCTCTATATCCAGCCCCTTCAACTCTATGTCTCTGTCCACCCTCAAACCAATTGTCTTTTTGATGAACCAGAAAACAAGGAAACTGGTCACTACTGTCCAGGCAAACACACTGACCACCCCCAGAAACTGAACTCCAAGTTGATGCACTCCTCCTCCGAAGAAGAGTCCGTTCACATCCCCCATCCCGCTTGCAAGAGCGTACTTGCTCTCCGCAAAGAGCCCCACGGCGAGAGTCCCCCAAGCACCGTTGACACCGTGAACGGATATGGCCCCAACGGGATCGTCGATTTTCAAAACTTTGTCGAAGAACTCAACCGCAAACACTACGAGCACCCCTCCGATCGCTCCTATGATCAAAGAACTCACAGGAGACACCACAGCACACGGTGCGGTGATGGCAACAAGGCCAGCAAGAGCACCGTTCATCGTCATACTCGCATCCGGCTTTCCATATTTTGCCCATACGGTGAACATCGCGGCAAGTGCTCCAGTGGCGGCAGCGAGGTTGGTGTTCAATATGATCATCCCTATCGCACCGTTCGTTCCGGCAAGGGTACTCCCTCCATTGAACCCGAACCATCCAAACCAGAGGATGAAGGTTCCGAGAGCAGCAAGAGGAATGTTGTGCCCTGGAATAGGCATGGGATTCCCCTGACTGTCGTACTTTCCAAACCTGGGCCCAAGAAGAGCCGCACCTATCATGGCAGCCCATCCACCAACAGAATGAACAACTGTGGAACCTGCAAAATCGATAAAACCTTTCTGTGCAAGCCATCCTCCTCCCCAGATCCACCTTCCAACAACCGAATAGATGATTCCTGTTATGAAACCTGTGTAAGCGAGGTACGCGGAAAACTTAGTGCGCTCTGCCATCGCTCCGGACACAATCGTCGCGGCCGTACCTGCGAAAGCCATCTGAAACATCCACATGGCAAAATCCCAGAGACCTTCTTTTGTGGAGGGATCAAAGGTGAGAGGATGTTTCCCGAACATAATCCAGTAACCGAAGATGAAGAAGACCACAGATCCGATCGCAAAATCCATGAGGTTTTTCATGAGCACATTCACCGTGTTCTTTGCGCGGGTGAAACCGGACTCTACCATGGCAAAACCCGCCTGCATGAAGAAGACCAGCGCTGCGGAAATGAGGATCCAGACCATGTCGAGTGACCAGCCGACATCTGTGACACCGTTCTGGGCGAAACCCACAGAAAGAAAAGCAAGAACTAGCAACAAGGAAAAAACTCTCTTTCGCATAAAAACACCTCCTTTTGGTAAATATGTTTGTTGACTCTTTTAAGATTAATTCTCTATCAATATGATACAAATAAACAATATTCTTGAAAAACAAAAAACAAACACCATGGGGTTCGTTTTCTTGAGGGTACAAACCCCATGTTGGATTGGATATTTATTACTAATTTCCGGGAATAAATTTCTGGAGGATTTTATATGTCTCAATACTATCAATTCAAAAAACCGCTGTCAATTATGAGAATGTTTCAGTTTGACTGGGAAGATTGTTAACACTCCGGGTTGTATAATCGTCGGGGAGGGATCGACATGTCGGGAAAATTGACCGTAATCACGGGTCCCATGTACTCCGGAAAGACAACCGAGCTTCTCTCCTTTGTGGAGATATACAAACTGGGAAAGAAAAAAGTCGCTGTTTTTAAACCAAAAATCGACAGCAGATATCACTCCACCATGATCGTCTCTCATTCTGGAAACGGTGTTGAAGCACACGTGATAGAACGTCCTGAAGAAATGCGAAAGTACATCGAAGAAGACACCCGGGGAGTTTTCATAGATGAGGTGCAGTTCTTCAGCCCCGGTTTGTTTGAAGTGGTGAAAGACCTCCTTGACAGAGGAATAGATGTTTTCTGTGCGGGACTCGATCTCACACACAAGCAAAATCCCTTTGAAACAACCGCTCTGCTTCTCAGCCTCGCCGACACCGTGATCAAAAAGAAGGCAGTCTGTCACCGATGTGGTGAGTACAACGCTACTCTCACATTAAAAGTAGCAGGAGGCGAAGAAGAAATAGACGTTGGGGGACAGGAGAAATACATTGCGGTCTGCAGGGATTGTTACAACACCCTCAAAAAACGAGTTTGAAGGTGCTACCTTTTCCTTCTTCGCTTTCAAGAATTACCTTCGCTTTCAATCTGGAAGCGAGTTCTTTGACTATGGAAAGGCCAAGTCCAGAACCCTCTGTGTTTCTGGATATTCTGTAGAATCTCTCAAAGATTCTCTTCTGTTCTTTTTTCGGAATTCCAGGTCCTGTGTCCTGAACGTAGATGGTTAATCTACCTTCCTTTCTTGCACCGACGATCACTTTCCCTTTCTCTGTGAACTTCACAGCGTTATCGATCAGATTCTCCAGTATCACCCTCAAGGTATCTTTCTCGGTTTCTAAAAATAGATCTTCTGGGCAATCTATTTCCAGCACCAAACCCTTTGATTCTGCTTTCGGTTTGAATTCATTCACGATCTGCTGGAGAAACTCCTTGAGGTTTATTCTCTCTTTCACAACACCGTTGAAAGAACTTTCGCTTTTCACGAGAAGAAGCAGCTGATTTATTTGTTTACTCATCTTCTCGACGTTCTTTTCCATTATGCCAAGTTTGTTTTTCACATCATCTGGTAAATCTTCTCGATACTTCAAAACATCGAGACTTGTTCTCAGAACAGAGAGAGGCGTTTTCAGTTCATGGGAGGCGTCCATCGAGAATCTTTTCAGGCTGTTGTAGGCATTCCTCACGGGAAGCAGAGCCAGGCTGGACACGAAATATCCGAATACAGCGGCTCCCCCCGCAGAAAACAGAATCACGAGCAAATACATGGAAAGAAGTCTTCTGCTTCGCTCTATGAGATCGGAGATGTCCTTTCCCACCCTCAGGAATATTGTGGTGTCTCCCAGATCTATCTTTTTGGTGAAAATCCTGTAGTTCCCTTCCGTGGAAAACCCCTCTTCCACGGGAGTTTCGGGAGTTCCTATCTGTTCTCCCACCTCCAGAAAGACCTCTCCCGAGGGAAACAGGAACTGGAACGCTTCACCACGTGGAACAAAGAGAGGATCCACTCCTCTAAACGTACGGAGCATGCCCATCATTCCAGGCGCTCTCAGTCTTCTTTCGATGAGATCCGCTGTTCTCCTCAGCTCACCATCGAATTGGGTGGTTATTCTTCTCTTTTCTACAATAAAAACAGCGCCCACCGTGATGGCCACTATGAGAACTATAGAGAGTGTGAACACGGCCGTCCAGATGAGCTGTGTTTTTCTGAAGGCCTTCTTCTCATTCGTCACGGGCAACATAACCGATACCTCTCACCGTGTGAATTATTTTCCTTTTAAACCCTTTGTCCACTTTCTTCCTCAAATTCTTTATATGACTTCTCAAAACATCGGAGAAAACTTCATCATCGAAGCTCCACAGGTGTTCCTGGAGCTCCTCCTTTGTGACAACTCTGTTTTTGTTCATCACAAGGTATTCCAAAATTTGGTACTCCTTCTTTGTCAAATCTATTTCTTTACCGCCCCTGTATGCCTTTTTAGTGGCTGTATCCAAAATCAAGTCACCGCACACGAGTTTTGTGCTTTTGCTTTCGCTTTTTCTTCTGATGAGAGCTCTCACCCTGGCTATGAGCTCTCTGAGATCGAAAGGTTTGGGAAGGTAATCGTCCGCCCCCATGTTGAGACCCTTCACACGGTACTCTACATCTGAAAGAGCTGTGAGCATCAAAACAGGAGTGTTCACTCCGTTTTCCCTCATAGACTTCAGGATCTCCCACCCATCGTGGACGGGAAGCATTATATCAAGAATCACAACATCGAAAGGTTCGTTCAGAGCCATGTACATACCCTCTTCTCCATCGTAACAAACATCGACGGTGAACATTTCTTTCTTTAAAGCCTCGGCTATCAGATCGGCGAGATCTCTTTCGTCTTCTACCACAAGAACTCTCACGTTCATCACCCCGATTTTTGACCTTGATCAAATTCTATCAGTTTGAACGTGAAAAAAACGTGAAACACCACCCCTTGAACTATCCCTGTTCTTGATGTATAATTTGAAAGGCCGTTGGGAGGTCGTCTAACGGTAGGACGGCGGACTCTGGATCCGCTGGTGGAGGTTCGAGTCCTCCCCTCCCAGCCAGAAAGGGGATGCAATGCATCCCCTTTTTCTTTATCCACAGACTAAATTAATTTTTATGCCATAACTGGAATAATTACACGGATGTTTCATAACAGACTTTTACTTTTCTCAAACGAAACAATACTGATACAGTCCTTTGATTGAGAGAACACATATGGTATAAATGTTATACACAAGATTTTATATTCATGCTCTTCTCCTTCAGGAGGTGAATGCCTTGTCCTATGACCTTCCCCGTCTGATACCAGATAAAGATTTCAAAGTCCCATCCGCCTGTGGAGTCTCCGGGATAATGAACACCTCTGGAAAGAGATTCAGTGGAAACATGATCGTGGAAAGCATGGCGCTCATGAGAGAAAGAGGAAACGGGCTTGGGGCTGGATACGCTGCGTATGGAATATATCCGGAGTTGAAAGATCTTTACTGTTTCCACATGCTCTACGACAGCGATCTCGATAAGAAAAATGCCGAAGAATACATAAAAGATCACTACGAAATCATCGAAAGTGAACCCATCCCCACCAGGAAAAATCCCCACATCAAGGAAGTCCACATCCTCTGGCGATACTTTTTGAAGCCAAAATTCATTCCTGAAGACATGAGCGAAGAGGACTTTGTCGTCAGCACTGTCATGTTCATAAACGAAAAAATTAACGGAGCCTTCGTCATGTCCAGTGGAAAGAACATGGGTGTTTTCAAAGGAGTGGGATTCCCGGAAGACATCGCTGATTTCTACAGAATAGACGAGTACAAGGGTTACATCTGGACCGCGCACAACAGGTTCCCCACGAACACCGTCGGATGGTGGGGAGGAGCACATCCGTTCGGTATTCTCGACTGGACGGTCGTTCACAACGGAGAAATATCTTCCTACGGTATAAACAGAAGGTTTTTGGAAGCGTACGGCTACAAATGTACACTCATGACGGACACTGAAGTGGTGGCGTACCTGGTGGATCTCTTCATGAGACGGTTCGGCTACAGTCCTCAGCTCACGGCAAAGATCCTCGCAGCGCCTCTCTGGAAAGATATAGACCTCATGCCAGAAGAGGAAAGAAAACTCTACACCGCTTTGAGAATGAACTACGGAGGAGCACTTTTGAACGGACCGTTTGCCATTATCGTTGCGAACAACAACATGATGATGGGGCTGAACGACAGAATAAAGCTCAGACCACTCGTCGCCGCTACAAAAGACGACTTTCTATACATCGCTTCCGAGGAGTCCGCTATAAGAGTTGTTTGTCCGGAACCTGATGAGGTCTGGGCTCCAAAAGCCGGTGATCCCGTCGTTGGAGTGCTGAAATCCGCCAGGAAAACTCAGGTGGTACTGGAGGGAGAAAATGGCTAAGAGAAAAGTACCCCCCGAATTTGTTGTGGAACGCGATGATTATAAATGTATAAGGTGTCTCGCCTGTGTGAGGGTTTGTTCCTACGGTGCGAATTTCTACGATGAAAACGCCAACAGAGTGTACACAGAAAACACCAAGTGTGTTGGATGTCACTTCTGTGAGGCTATCTGTCCAACAGAGGCCATCACGGTTCGAAAGAACGATTTCGACATCAGACCTCTTGCCCACTGGACTCCAGAGCATCTCATAGGCATCATGAAGCAGGCAGAAACCGGAGGAGTTCTTCTCACCAGCATGGGCAACGACCGACCTTATTTCAGCTATTTCGACCGCATAGTGCTCAACGCGAGTCAGGTGACGAATCCTTCGATAGACCCCCTCAGAGAACCCATGGAAATCAGAACGTACATCGGAAGAAAAGAAGAAAAACTGGAAATTGAAGAAGACGAGGATGGAACAGTGAAACTCAAAACAGAGATCGCTCCTCAGCTCAAACTGGAAGTTCCAGTCATGTTCACCGCCATGTCCTACGGTTCGATCAGTTTGAACGCAATCCTTTCACTCGCAAGAGCTGCAAGGACCGTGGGAACCTTCTTCAACACAGGTGAAGGAGGACTCCCGAAAGAACTGAGAGAGTTCAAGGACAACATGATCGTTCAGGTTGCATCCGGACGCTTCGGTGTGAGTGCAGATTATCTGAACGCTGGATCTGCGGTTGAGATAAAGATAGGGCAGGGTGCAAAGCCGGGTATCGGTGGACACCTTCCGGGAGAAAAGGTCACCGAGCCCATATCGGAAACCAGAATGATTCCCGTTGGAACCGATGCTCTCTCTCCCGCACCGCACCACGACATCTACTCCATAGAAGACCTGAGACAGCTCATCTACGCCATAAAGGAAGCCACAAGATACGAAAAACCAGTTGGTGTCAAGATCGCTGCAGTCCACAACGTGGCTCCAATCGCTGCCGGTGCAGTCAGAGCCGGTGCGGACTACATAGTGATAGACGGTATAAGGGGTGGTACAGGAGCCGCTCCCAAGATAACAAGAGATCACGTCGGAATTCCCATAGAATTCGCTGTAGCCGTTGTTGATCAGAGGCTCAGAGAGGAAGGCATAAGGCACATGGCCTCTATCGTGGTTGCGGGTGGAATCAGAAACAGTGCCGATGTGATCAAAGCGATCGCACTCGGAGCGGACGCGGTTTACATAGGAACGGCCGCTCTCATTTCACTCGGCTGTCATCTCTGTCAGACGTGTTACCTTGGAAAGTGTAACTGGGGAATCGCCACCCAGGATCCAAAACTCACAAAGAGACTGAATCCAGAGATAGGCGCAAGAAGAGCCGCGAACCTTCTGAGAGCCTGGGCTCATGAGATAAAAGAAATCCTCGGTGGAATGGGTATCAACGCCATAGAGTCACTGAGAGGCAACAGGGAAGTCCTCAGGGGTGTGGGACTCCACGAATACGAGTTGAAACTCCTTGGTATTAAACCCGCAGGAGAGGCGTGGTGATAGCGGTGAGAAGAATACTTATCAGGGAAGAGTACTGCATGGGATGTAAGCTGTGTGAGATAAACTGTGTCGCCGCGCAGGTGGAAACGGGAAACCTCATAAAGGTGTACAGATACGTCCCGGAACTTCCCGAACCAAACGTGATAGTGGAAGAGCACGATTACGTCACTTTCGCACTTCAGTGCAGAAACTGTGATGATCCATCCTGTCTGAAGGCCTGTATGACGGGCGCGATGCACAGAGATCCAAAAACAGGAGCCATCAGAGTGAATCAAGAAAAGTGTGTAGGATGCTGGATGTGTGTGATGGCCTGTCCCTTCGGTGTGATAAGAAGGAACACGAAAGAAAAGAAAGTTGCCTCAAAGTGTGATCTCTGTGCCGATAGAGGAACTCCTGGCTGTGTCGAAGGCTGTCCAAACGAAGCGCTCGTTCTGGTTGAGGTGAGAGAATGAGGTACGTGATAGTTGGATCCGGACCAGCCGGTTTGAACGCGATAGAAGCGATCAGAGAAGTTGACAAAGAAGGAGAAATCCTTCTGATCACGGCAGAGAAATACGTGGGATACTCAAGACCTTTGATCACCTACTTGCTTGGAAGAAAGGTCACAGAGGAGAAGATGTATTACAGAACGGAAGACTATCTGAGAGAAATGAGGGTCGATATAAAACCCGCTACAAGAGTCGAAAAGGTGATACCAGAGGAGAAAACAGTAGTAACAGACAGCGGAGAAGAAATTCGCTACGACAAACTCCTGATTGCCACCGGTGGAAAGCCGTTTGTTCCAAACATAGAAGGACTCACTGGAAAGAAAGGTGTGTTCACATTCACCACGTGGGAAGACGAAGAGAAGGTAGAAAAGTACATAGAAGAAAACGATGTGAAAGAAGCCGTGGTGCTCGGTGGAGGTCTGATCGGTCTTAAAACAACGGAAGCGCTGATGGAACTCGGAGTGAAGGTCACCATCGTTGAACTGGCAGACAGGATACTCTCCGTTACCTTCGACAGAAAGGCATCTGAGATCATCACCGAAGCTTTGAAAAAAGAAGGATGCAGCGTTATAACGAACGACACAGTGGTGAAAGTGAACGGTGACGACACGGTTTCCTCCGTTGTTCTAAAAAGCGGAAAGGAGATCCCAACAAAGCTTCTCGTCATCGCAATTGGTGTGAGACCGAATGTGGAATTCCTCAAAGACTCCGGGATAGAAATAAACCGCGGTATTGTGGTGAACGAAAAGATGGAAACAAACGTGGAAGGTGTTTACGCTGCGGGAGACTGCACTGAATTCTACGATCTGATAGATGGTCAGAGAAAAACGATCGCCATCTGGCCTGTGGCTGTTGCGCAGGGAAGAGTGGCTGGCTACAACATGGCTGGGAGAAACGTGAGGTATCCCGGCGGTATCCCGATGAACTCCGTTGAACTCGCCGGTATTCCAACCATATCGGTCGGGCACTCGAACGTGGAAGACGATGGGTATGAAATCCTCACCTTCGAAGAAGGAAACACCTACAAAAAAATGGTGTTGAAGGACAACAGACTCATAGGTGCCATCCTTGTGAACGACATAGACAGGGCCGGAATCTACACAGGCCTCATCCTTCAAAAACTCGACGTGTCTTCTTTCAAAGACAGACTACTCGACGAGAACTTCGGCCTCGTTTACCTTCCAAAAGAGTTCAGAAAGAAGATGCTGGAGGGGGAAATCAAGATATGGTTAGAATAGACGCGAAAGGCCTCCACTACAAAAAACTGAACGACTTGATCTGGGAAGCGATAGAAAACGGAGAAGAAGAAATAGTTCTGGACAACGTTTGCGGTCAGAGATACATCGGAGCCGGAATCAGAAAGAAAGTAAAAATAGAAATAAACGGCGTTCCGGGGAACGATCTTGGTGTTTTCATGGACGGTCCTGAAATCATCGTGAACGGAAACGCACAAGACGGTGTAGGAAACACCATGAACGCAGGAAAAATCGTGGTTCACGGGCACGCGGGCGACATCATAGGATACGCCATGAGGGGTGGACACATCTACATAAAAAGAAATGCTGGATATCGAGTGGGAATACACATGAAGGCCTACAAAGAAAATTACCCCGTTGTCGTCATAGGAGGCTTTGCGAGAGACTTCCTCGGAGAATACATGGCAGGAGGACTTCTCATAGTGCTGGGACTGGAAAAAGATGAAGATGGAAACATCGCAGGAAACTACGTTGGAACAGGAATGCACGGTGGGGAGATCTTTCTCAGAGGAACCGTAGAAGAGCACAAACTCGGAAAAGAAGTGAAAATCTTCCAGCCCACCGAAGAGGATATCAACAGGATCAAGCCTTATGTTGAAGAGTTCTGCAGACTCTTTGACTACGACTCAGAGGAGATTCTGAACGGAGAATTCATCATCCTCAAACCCTACACACACAGACCGTACGGAAGATTGTATGCGTATTAAAAAAGAGCTCCCGGGATTCCGGGAGCTTATTTCACAATATAAGGAAGGTATTTGTCAACAACCGCCCGAGCCGCGCCGAGCATCCAGTTCGCATTGGCCACCTGAAATTGCACTTCTCCCACAAAATCGCGATTGAATCGAGCTCTAACCATCTCTTCCAAGATCTTGATCATTTCTTCGTTGACCACACCCTCTCCCGCGAAGAACACCCGAGAAACACCCGAACCCATGATAACGTTCCCCAAGACCACAGAAAAGGTTTTGAATGCCTTTTCGTAGTGCACTTTCACAGAATCAAAATCCTTTCTGGCTTTTTCTCTCAATTCTTCGATTGTCTGCCTGTACTTTTCTTCTTCGCTTGTGATGAAATCTTCGAAATCAATCTCTTTTCCAAGGCAAGACTTCAAAACAGCGTACTCTGAAGAATGATACTCCAGACAACCTGTCTGTCCACAGTAGCACTTTCCTTCTGAAGAAGCCAGCATGTGTCCCATTTCTAAGTGATGAATCCTCTTATCTTTCCAGAGACTCGCACCTATGCCGATGCCGTAGCTCACCAGAAGAAAGTCTGCGTTCACTCTCTGGGAAATTTCCCGGCAGAGAGCATCCGAATCGTTCATGACGAGGATCCTTTCAAGATCTTTCAGGACTTTCCTTGGATCCCAGTCTTTCACGTTCATCACATGGGAAACGATCACTTTTCCTTCTTTCACGATTCCAGAAGAGCAAATACCCACTCCGAGAAGATTTTCACTGTGAAGTTGTTCGATGGTTTCTCTGAGAGCACGAGTATAACCGTCGTTGTTTCTCATACCGGACAGAATCTGCACTCTGTGTTCTTTCAAAGGATTCATGCTTGCGTCAAAGAGTACACCCCGTACCTCTTCGCGACCCACCTTCACCCCGATCGCGGTGAATTTTTCTGGATTGACTTTCAAAATCTGATATGGTCTTCCTCTCCTCTTCCTGATCTCTTCAAAGACGAGGAAACCTTCATCGAGCAACTCGTCGATTATGTAGCTCAGAGTGCTGTGTGCGAGGTTCAAATTGCTGGCAAGCTGGTTTCTGGTAGTTTTTCCATTTCTCAGTATGTACCTCAAAATCTTTATCTTGTTCTCTCTTCGAAGAAGCGGTGAAGGCACTCTCTCACCTCAACAGATCTAAGAAGAGTTTCAGATAGTTCTTCAGATGCACCGTGATAATGAAATTCTCCACCACAGTTTGCCTTCCTTTTTCTCCCATTTTTCTTCTGAGTTCTTCATCCTTTATGAGTTTTACCACGTATCCTGCAAGGTCCTCTCTTTCCCATGCCAAATAACCATTTTCTCCATGTTTCACCTGTATCTTAACACCACCAACTGGCCTTGCTACGACCGGAACTCTCTTGTAAAGTGCTTCACTTATGACGAGACCGAAGCCTTCTCTTGTTGCCGTGTGCAGAGCGACAGTCGTGGCCCTCTGAATAGCGTTCACTTCCTTGTTTCCAACACCTTTCAGGTTCGTGCAGAATTTTATATCTTCGTCCGTTCCAGCGTATCTGAGGACCTTTTCAAAGAAGAACCATCCCTCCGGATCGTCTGTTGCCATGGCGGAAACTACGGCAAGCTGAACCTCCGGGATCTCTTTCTTCACCAGTCTATAGACGTCGATGGCACTGAAGAGATCTTTCCATGGATCAAATCGAGCCACAACAGTTATCAGAGGCCTTTCCGGGTCTATTTCGAGTCTTTCGAGAGTTTTTCTTATTGTGTCTTCATCAAGATCTCGATTCTTTTCACTCAGGGGATCTATACTCGGTGGGAAAGCTATGCTCCTTTCTTCCCATCCCTGCGGGAAATACTCCTCAAGATGGAAAACAAGTCTGTCGTATCCCTCCAAATACTGGGAAAATCTCTGCCAGACCTTCATGTTTGGAGTGGATAGATCTATATGACATCTCCAGATCCACTTTCTGTCGTTCAAATTCACGAATTTTCTCAGAGCTGCTGGTTGGGGATCGTGGATCACGAATAACTCTTCGTCCTGGATCAGTTCTGCGTTTTTTCCACAGACCTCTTCGTAAAGGTTCCACTCTTCTTCTGAAATCTCTATATCCGCACCTTGAAGCGTGTTGTGAAACTTTTTTGTGACGTTGAAGAACTCATCGGGTGCCTCTATGACCCTCCACCTGGCATCCAGACCAACCGATCTCATAAGCGGAACGAGATTGTGGAGGATTTCGGCAACTCCTCCACCGTAGGCAGTCGCATTGACGTGAAGAACCTTTTTTCCTTTAAGAGGTTCTGCAAGTTTTTTTATCTCGTCCACCTCGTTTCCGATTATGGTGCGGTACTCCTCTATGTTTCGCTCTCTCAACACAACATCCACGGTGATCCCTCCCGAATTTATTCGTAACTTGAATTAATACACAATTAATCATACCACAGGATGGAAATGTTTCAAGAGGTTTTTTCGAGTTAGCGAAAATAAAGGTAGTTTTGAACAATATTGTTTTATGCATACAAACCAGGTTAGTTCCAATCATTCACAAAGTAGGTGATGTGTGTATCTGGCACTGGAAGATAGATACAGAGTATGCAATTACCGGTAACGAAAAATTTCATGCAGGTTTGTGGTACCGGAAGCTATGCGTTAAAAAGGGAATAATGGATGATATGAAGAGACAATATGAAGAGAATTTGTGGTAATCGATGACGTGTAAGTGCTTTGAATTCGAGAAGTTAACAGTTAACTTCTAACACATTGAGGAATACCTTCTTTCATCTATTTGTGAAACATGGAACTAATCGATTTTTACCAGAAACACTCCAAAATGCCCTGACGTAGGTTGATATAATTTATCTTCTGTTTTTTGCTTGCGTTCTTTCATTGTTTGACTATGCAATTATTCCATTTTTCCAAACAGTACTTGAAGGTGCTCTTTTGTGTGTTAGAATGGTTTATGGAAAGGGAGGATATGGAAGGTCAAAAAACATCTTGCTTTCAGATTGTGTTTGTGGTATAATTTCTCTTGAACTCAACGGGTTTCAATACTTCCTTAGAGGTATGGAAACCTATCTTACAATTCGACCCTCAAACAAAAGAAATCAGTTTCAATACTTCCTTAGAGGTATGGAAACAGTAAATTGTCAAGCACATCAGGTGACACCTTTCCATGTTTCAATACTTCCTTAGAGGTATGGAAACACAATTCTCGAAAAACAGAATGCTCTACCAACACAGGTTTCAATACTTCCTTAGAGGTATGGAAACTGACATAATCGACGGGGTATTTCTCGAAATACTGAGTTTCAATACTTCCTTAGAGGTATGGAAACGCTATTTTGTTTCCGAGCGCTTCGATACCTTTTCCAAGTTTCAATACTTCCTTAGAGGTATGGAAACTCTTCGAAAATGAGCTTGAAACCGATCGATGGCATTGTTTCAATACTTCCTTAGAGGTATGGAAACACTTTTTCCCTTGACTTTTTCCACATATTCTTTTATTGTTTCAATACTTCCTTAGAGGTATGGAAACATCACTGCATTCAACTGTAAATTCATTTTCTTTGTTTTGTTTCAATACTTCCTTAGAGGTATGGAAACTAGTCTGAACGAGATTTTTCCGTGGGCCCCCGAGCCCAGTTTCAATACTTCCTTAGAGGTATGGAAACAATATTCTATTGCATCTACACCCAATGAGATCAAGGTTTCAATGTTTCAATACTTCCTTAGAGGTATGGAAACACGAAAAGAAATACGTGCTCGAAGGATTCGACATTGGGTTTCAATACTTCCTTAGAGGTATGGAAACGACTGCTCGTGGTAGAGAAGCATACCGTTTTGACTACGTTTCAATACTTCCTTAGAGGTATGGAAACAATTTTTGTGTTAATGCAAGTGCGGGATCGGTAAAAAGTTTCAATACTTCCTTAGAGGTATGGAAACCTGACAAGGGAAACCTTTTCGTACTGAACTACACGAAGTTTCAATACTTCCTTAGAGGTATGGAAACAGAGAAGTGATGATCGCTTCACCTTCTGCAACAAAGGTTTCAATACTTCCTTAGAGGTATGGAAACAGGAGTTGAAAAGTAATTCTATCTTTGATCAGCGTGGTTTCAATACTTCCTTAGAGGTATGGAAACCAGCCACACAGGCGACAAGCACAGAATCTGTTGTTCGTTTCAATACTTCCTTAGAGGTATGGAAACTTGGCTTATTTGGGAATTATTTGGCTAATAAAGATTGTTTCAATACTTCCTTAGAGGTATGGAAACTACACCCATAATTGCTTGGAAGGTACCAAGGCAAGGTTTCAATACTTCCTTAGAGGTATGGAAACTTCCTGCACAGTTTTGTTTGTTTCAATTGCATTCTGAGTTTCAATACTTCCTTAGAGGTATGGAAACAAGAGCTTAGAACAATGCTGTGGGTCGGACTCAAAGTTTCAATACTTCCTTAGAGGTATGGAAACAAGGAAACGTCACGGAAATGGCACTATTTTGCAGAAAGTTTCAATACTTCCTTAGAGGTATGGAAACTCAAATCTTCATACCAGGCCGGATATACCTTCCTAGTTTCAATACTTCCTTAGAGGTATGGAAACTTCTCCTGCTTCAATTCTGTCAATCAGCTTATCTACGTTTCAATACTTCCTTAGAGGTATGGAAACTCTTTTTCCTCTCGTTTCTCCTCAGCTTCTTCTGTTCGCTCGTTTCAATACTTCCTTAGAGGTATGGAAACTTGCTTCCGATGTGACTTTCTGTTCAAATTCTTCAAGTTTCAATACTTCCTTAGAGGTATGGAAACCGGGAACAGGAAAAACTACCTTTGTAGCGAGACTTCGTTTCAATACTTCCTTAGAGGTATGGAAACTTGCACCGAAGACGTACATTTTCGATACAGCAGAAGTTTCAATACTTCCTTAGAGGTATGGAAACTAGAGCTTTGCTTTTCGCCCCTTTGACTTGCTTTTAGTTTCAATACTTCCTTAGAGGTATGGAAACTGGTGTCAGTTCTTGCAAAAAGTCCCATCATCTCAGTTTCAATACTTCCTTAGAGGTATGGAAACAGACGCTCCGGGCGTGCAGATCCCGTCGTGAAAGAGTTTCAATACTTCCTTAGAGGTATGGAAACTTTGCTACATACACACCGGGGGCAGGCATCATTGCAGTTTCAATACTTCCTTAGAGGTATGGAAACCGAAAACACAACCATGCGCAATTACGCAGGAGATCGTTTCAATACTTCCTTAGAGGTATGGAAACACCACTCTGAAGGAAGAAGTGTCTATCCTTTCGCCGTGTTTCAATACTTCCTTAGAGGTATGGAAACATAACACGACGGTTGCGGTTCTGTTTCGTTTTTATGTTTCAATACTTCCTTAGAGGTATGGAAACACAATTTGCATATATCCGCCGCATGCCTATCGCCGGTTTCAATACTTCCTTAGAGGTATGGAAACGGTTCCTGTCTAATTCCCAATCGACGTATAGAACGTGTTTCAATACTTCCTTAGAGGTATGGAAACTAGTTCTTCCCTTTTACAAATACATGGAGCACCCCCGTTTCAATACTTCCTTAGAGGTATGGAAACACAGGACCAGGCCCTGTGTAACCACCTTCCTGTTTGCGTTTCAATACTTCCTTAGAGGTATGGAAACAACCGGCGGGCGACATGGATAAAAATGAACGGAAACGTTTCAATACTTCCTTAGAGGTATGGAAACGAGATCCAACAAAATATCTACCACTTGCTTGGGACCGTTTCAATACTTCCTTAGAGGTATGGAAACAAGGTGCTTGAGAAGTAAATTGTCCTTTGAAGAATAATGTTTCAATAGTTCCTTAGAGGTATGGAAACTGATAATGCACTTGTGGATTATGTTGTGGTGGAGCTACAGAGTTTCAATAGTTCCTTAGAGGTATGGAAACTCAGTTTCTACTTCTATGCCCACGCCTGGAAGTGGGGTTTCAATAGTTCCTTAGAGGTATGGAAACAATGATTTTTGTGTTGTGAATACTTCATAAAATCTAGTTTCAATAGTTCCTTAGAGGTATGGAAACCAGTTACTACCGAAAAGGGATCGAGATTCCAGTAATGTTTCAATAGTTCCTTAGAGGTATGGAAACACAGAAGTCGCTTGATAGTGGAAATGGACCACGTTTCAGTTTCAATAGTTCCTTAGAGGTATGGAAACAAGTATTCGCTGCGGTAACTATGAAGTAACATGGGCGTTTCAATAGTTCCTTAGAGGTATGGAAACTGTCGTACTCTTGCTACAAAGCGTGAACGTACTCGTCGTTTCAATAGTTCCTTAGAGGTATGGAAACCAACCCGGGAATTTGTGATAATATGTGAGTGAAAACCGTTTCAATAGTTCCTTAGAGGTATGGAAACTGGTTGGAGATCTCATCTCGTTCGAGGCAGACGTTGGTTTCAATAGTTCCTTAGAGGTATGGAAACCCGTAGTCAAAATCGTAGAAACAGACAAGGTACCAACCGGTTTCAATAGTTCCTTAGAGGTATGGAAACGGAGTACCTTCCGCTTCTTCCAAGCAACGTGGTAGAGGTTTCAATACTTCCTTAGAGGTATGGAAACTCTAAACCAGTGATACGACTCAAAAGCGATAACCTCATTGTTTCAACACTTCCTTATAGGTACAGAAACATCCAATTCCGTGAGATATGAGAGCACTATTTCACGAAGCAGGGGAAAACCCTGCTTTTTGTTTTTTGTTAAAATTCTTGGGGAATTCTATCTTCGAGGAGGAATGGAGATGAGATTTTTTGTTCTCGGTGCAGGGAGCTGGGGGACAGTTTTTGCACAGATGCTGCATGAAAACGGAGAAGAAGTAGTTCTCTGGGCAAGAAGGAAAGAGATCGTCGATCTCATAAATGTTTCACACACGAGCCCTTATGTGGAGGAATCGAAGATCACCGTAAGAGCCACAAACGATCTTGAAGAAATCAAAAAAGAAGACATTCTCGTTATAGCGATTCCCGTTCAATACATAAGAGAACATCTTCTGAGACTACCTGTGAAGCCTTCCATGGTGCTGAATCTTTCAAAGGGAATAGAGATCAAAACAGGTAAAAGAGTGTCTGAGATCGTTGAAGAGATACTGGGTTGTCCTTACGCTGTCCTCTCCGGTCCTTCACATGCCGAAGAGGTCGCAAAAAAACTTCCAACTGCCGTCACACTCGCTGGAGAAAATTCGAAAGAACTTCAAAAGAGGATCTCCACCGAGTACTTCAGGGTGTACACCTGCGAAGATGTGGTGGGTGTGGAAATCGCTGGAGCATTGAAAAATGTCATCGCTATCGCCGCGGGGATCCTGGATGGATTCGGTGGTTGGGACAACGCAAAAGCAGCACTCGAAACTCGCGGTATATACGAAATAGCAAGATTTGGAATGTTTTTTGGAGCGGATCAGAAGACCTTCATGGGTCTTGCAGGAATAGGCGATCTCATGGTCACTTGCAACAGTCGTTACAGCAGAAATAGACGCTTCGGAGAATTGATAGCGCGGGGATTCAACCCGCTGAAACTCCTTGAAAGCTCAAACCAGGTTGTAGAAGGTGCCTTCACTGTGAAAGCTGTGATGAAGATAGCCAAAGAAAACAAAATAGATATGCCCATCTCCGAAGAGGTTTACCGAGTCGTTTACGAAGGGAAACCACCTCTTCAGTCGATGAGAGATCTCATGAGAAGAAGCCTGAAAGACGAATTCTGGGCGAGCTGATTATTAGACACCGTAATTTCTCTACCTTTGCAGTTGAAATTTAATCCGAAAAGTAGTAGAATTGTGAATGGAAGATCGTGAAAAATTTCTCTTTTGGAGGGGAAAACATGAGGTACGATGTTGTAGTTGTTGGAGGTGGACCAGCCGGTCTTGTGGCGGCATTCACCACAAAAAGATTCTTTGGAGACAAAAAAATTCTTGTTGTCAAGAAGACCGAGAAAGAAATGGTACCCTGTGGAATACCGTACATCTTTCACACTCTCGGCAGTGTGGAAAACGACTACATGGGAATTGAAGACCGCTTCAAAGGTGCAGGCATAGATCTTCTGATAGACGAAGTTGTCGATGGAAACCCAGATGAAAAGAAGCTTTTCACGAAGAGCGGAAAAGAGATTTCTTACGACAAGCTCATCATCGCAACTGGATCTTCACCGAACACACCGAAGATCCCAGGTGTGGATCTAAAAGGCGTGTTCACCGTTCCAAAAGAGGCCGACTATCTCAAACTACTGCACGAGAAAGTGAAGGATGCCAACGATGTGGTCATCATCGGGGGCGGTTTCATAGGTGTTGAAGTGGCTGACGAGATCAAAAAGTCCGGGAAGAACGTCACCCTCGTGGAAATAATGGACAGCCTCCTTCCCGTGTCGTTCGACCCGGATTTTGGAGAACTCGCGAGAAAGGAACTCGAATCGGACAACGTCAAAGTCCTCACAGGAAGAAAAGTAACAGAGATCCTCGGAACGGAAAAAGTGGAGGGAGTAAAGCTGGACAGCGGAGAAACGATCCCGGCCGATGTGGTCGTGCTCGCAACGGGTTACAAACCGAATTCTGAACTCGCCAGAAAACTCGGACTCAAGGTGACAGAACTCGGCTTCATAGAAACGGATGAGTACATGAGAACTTCAAAACCTGATATCTTCGCTGCAGGCGACTGCGTACAGCACAAAGACTTCCTCACTGGAAAGCCTTCCAGACTTATGCTTGCCTCCGCTGCTGTTTTTGATGCCAGAATTGCAGCGTCCAACCTGTACGGTCTGAAGGTGATCAGAACGAACAAGGGTTCTCTGAACGCGTACTCGACCGTCATAGGAAGCAAGGCCTTCGGCTCTGTGGGAATAACGGAGAGAATAGCGAAGGAAGAAGGATTCGAAGTTGTCGTTGGAAAGGCAGAGGCACCAGACAGACATCCTGGAAAGTTCGAAGATACCTCAAAACTCGTGGTGAAACTCATCTTCTCGGAAGACAGCAAGATCCTGCTCGGTGCGCAGGTGTGCGGTGGAAAGAGCGTCGGTGAGATAGTGAACCTAATAAGCCTCGGCATACAGAAAGGCATCACAGCCAACGATCTGTTCACCATGCAAATCGGGACCCATCCACTTCTCACATCCGCTCCAACGGTGTATCCATTGGCAAAAGCGGCTGAAATGGTATTATAAATTTCTCATATGGAGGTGTTGCTCATGGCAGCGAAAGAAAAGCTGGAACAGATTCAGAAGCAACTTCAGGAGATCATCGGAAAGGCACCTGAGATCGGAAAGTTCGCAGAATACGTTCACATGGCTGAAAGCACAAAAGCACTCGACACAAAAACGAAGGAACTCATATCTCTTGGAATAGCTGTGGCAGTGAGATGTGAACCGTGTATCGTCTGGCATACGGGAGCCGCAGTGAAAGCGGGAGCGACAGAAGAAGAGATCCTCGACACAATCAAAGTGGCAGTCTGTATGGGCGGTGGTCCTGCACTCATGTATGGTTTGAAGGCATACGAAATCGCCCTCGAATTCCTCGGAAAATGAAATAACCCCTCCCTTTGGGAGGGGTTTTCTCAGGAGGGAAAGAGGATGTACGATGCGGTAATCATAGGAGGAGGACCCGGAGGTTACGTCTGCGCCATAAAACTTGTACAGCTTGGAAAGAAGGTCGCACTTGTCGAAAAAGATGCCCTCGGGGGAACCTGTACCAACAGGGGATGCATTCCAACGAAGGCGATGCTCACAGTCTCTCATCTCATGGATGAAATGAAAGAGAAAGCTTCAAAGTACGGCTTGAAAGTCTCAGGAGTCGAATACGACGTTGATACCATAATGAAACACGTTCAAAAGAGTGTGATGATGTCAAGAAAGGGAATAGAGTATCTGTTGAACAAGAACGGAGTTGAAGTCTTCAAAGGAACGGCCGTCGTGGAAAACAAGAACACGGTTGTCGTCCAAGAAACGGGAGAGAAACTGGAAGCAAAGAATCTTGTCCTCGCACACGGATCCGTTCCCTCCGTTTTTTCTCCCTTCGATATCGACGGAGTCTGGACGAGTGATGACGTGTTCAATTTGAAAGAATTTCCAAAGTCGCTTGTGATAATAGGCGGTGGTGTCATAGGTGTTGAATTCGCAACGTTCTTCGGTTCTTTCGGTGTGGATGTGACGATCGTGGAGATCGCAGAACACATCCTCCCTTACGAAGATTCGGATGTGGCAGAAGAAGTGAAAAAGGCCCTCAAAAGGAAAGGTGTTAAGATCCTGGAAAAAACAAAAGTTTCCTCCCTGAGCAAAGTCGATGACGGCTTTGAAGTCGCACTCGAAAATGGAGAAACCCTGAAGGCAGAAAAGGTCCTGCTCGCCGCAGGAAGAAAGCCCAACATACCGGAGGACGTGAAGGCTCTCGGAGTGAAGATAGAAAAAGGAGTCGTCACTGATAGCAGGATGAGAACGAACGTGGAAAACGTTTACGCGATAGGAGATATCAGAAGTGGAATCATGCTCGCTCATGTGGCCATGTACGAGGGAATAGTCGCTGCAAAGAACATCGCGGGAGAAGAGGAAGAAATGGATTACTCGGCCGTTCCGAGTATCATCTTCTCCTCTCCGGAAGTGGCATCTGTCGGTGTGAGAGAAAAAGACGTGAACCCCGAAGAAGTTGTGATCTCCAAGTTCCCGGTTTCTGCAAACGGAAGGGCAAGAACGATGCTTGAAAACATAGGGTTTGCCAAGGTCATAGCGGACAAGAAGGATAGAACAGTTCTCGGCATGAGCATCGTTTCACCATCGGCTACCGATATGATCATGGAAGGTGTCATAGCCGTGAAGTTCAGAATGAAAGCGGAAGATCTGGAGAAAGCCATTCACCCGCATCCAACGCTGACAGAAACCATCCTCGGGGCTCTTGAAGGGGTCTCAGGAAAACCCATTCATCTGTGATACATGGCAGCACTCTTTCTTTAAAGGGCAGACACCGCACTTCGGAGTTTTGCTGCAAAATTTTTTCGCGTGTTCCACGATAAGCCCGTGAAACTCCTGGTAAAGACGAACATCCTCTGGATAGTGAGTCATGAAAAGCCTTTGCACTTCGTCGTAGTCGTTCAGTTCGATGTTGAAGATTCTCTTCAAAAGTCTTCTTGTGTAGCTGTCAACGACGAAAATCGGTTTTTCCAAGGCGTAGAGCAGAATGGCATCGGCGGTTTCTTTGCCGATGCCTTTTATTTTGAGGAGTCTTTCTCGTAAAATATGTGTTGGAAGATCTCTCAGACGAGATAGATTGTAGTTGTATTCTTTGAGAAATTTCAACAGTGCCTTGAGGCGCTTTGTTTTGATGTTGAAGAACCCCGCTGGTCTTATGAGCTCTGCTACTTTCTCCTCGGGAAGAGAATCCAGTTCTTTCAGCAGGTTGTTTCCTTTGACTGCGTTTTTGATGTTTTCCATGACACGTTCAACGTTCTTCCAGTTCGTGTTCTGGGTGAGGATGGCAGTTATTGCGATTTCCTCAGGTGTTCCGGGCCACCATTTCCCAACCGATCCGTGTATTTCCAGTAACTTTCTGTAGAGTTCTGTCAGTCTCATACTTAAAATTATACGGGGGGTGAACCAGATGAGCATCATCTACAGGAGAAGGAGTATCAGAAAGTATCAGAAAAAGGATGTTCCGGACGAGCTGGTGAAAGAGATCATCCGTGCCGCCATGCACGCTCCTTCTGCGTGCAATCAACAACCGTGGCATTTCGTTGTTATCAGAAACGAAGAAACAAAAAAGAAAATCGCGGAGATCCACCCTCATGCACAAATGTCTGCAGAGGCGCCCGTTGTAATCCTTGTCTGTGGAGATCCCACACTTGAAAAATGCAAAGGCTACTGGGTCCAAGACTGCTCTGCCGCCGTGGAGAACCTTCTTCTGAGAGCGACAGAACTCGGTCTTGGAGCCGTGTGGTGTGGAGTTCATCCAAGAGAGGAAAGAGTGAAAGCCTTCAGAGAGCTTCTTGGAATACCCGAACATGTCGTTCCTTTCGCCATTGTTCCTGTGGGATACCCCGCAGAGCAACCTGCCCAGGTGGACAGGTTCAAACCAGAAAGGATACATTACGAAAAGTGGTGAAAAACATTAACAAACAGATCCATATTTTTAGAATCTCCACCAACAATTTTTTGAGATGTAACTAAACAAACCACAATATATTGTGGTAAAATCTTAGCAGATCTCACCGGAAGGGGGTCCTTCCCTTGTATGTGAACCGAATAGGAACTTTCCGGGATCATCCAGATCTCTATGGGGTGTCGGTTTACTTCCAGGGGTGCGATGCGAAACCAAAGTGCTACATGTGCCACAATCCAGAAACATGGCATCTTTCAGAAGAATACAAAAGACCCGCAGAGGTTGTGACAAAGATCATCGATGAAAAACTCTCAAGCCTTTTGAAATACTTTCCAAAGGTCACCCTCGTCTTTCTCGGGGGAGAACCCCTCGCACCGTACAACAGAGAAGAGACGCTTTCTCTTTCGAAGATGTTCAAGGAAAAGTACGGAGAACGCTTGACGGTAGTGCTGTTCACCTGGAGGCTTCCGAAGGACATCGTAAAAGAGAACCTTCTCAAGTACGTTCAATACGTGGATGAGTTTGTCATGGGAAGGTACCTCCACGCTTATCGTCAAGATGGATTTCCAGCTTCTAAAAACCAGATTCATATTGACAGGAGAACTTTTGAGAGAATGATAGAAGCAATGTTGAGGAGGGAACACCATGAAGGTTCAGTATTCGTTCGAAAGAGAATTTGAAGAACTGATGAGTGATCTTCTTTCCAAGTACGGTTATGAGATGTTCCAGATGGACGGCCTCGGCGACCAGCTCGATGTGGTAAAGTTCACAGAAGACTTCGTGAGACGGGGAATCATCGAGTCCACGATCGACGCAAACGCGAACGTCAGGGTCACAAACATCAGTACTTACTTCATCGAGATATCTAAGCCGCACACGTACCTCTACTCGCTGTACAGGATCTGGCAAAAGATGAAGGAGATGTTCGGAAAAGAGGTCGCAGACGAGTTTGTTGAAGCGCAGATAAACGGTGCCGTCTATCTTCACGACAGACACCACGCAGCTCTCATGCCTTACTGTTTCGCCTACACCCTGCAGCCCATAGTGGAGAAGGGGCTTCCGTTCATAAAAACCATAAAATCCGAGCCCGCAAAGCACCTGTCCACATTCATTCAGCATGTCATTCAGTTCGTGATGTTCGCGTCCAACCAAAGCTCTGGTGCGGTTGGACTTCCTGACTTTTTCGTCTGGATGTGGTACTTCGTCAAGAAAGACCTCGAGGAAGGAATTATTCCTCGCGACAAACTCGACTGGTACATAGAACAGCATTTCCAGATACTCACCTACTCGCTGAACCAGCCCATCAGAACAACGCAGTCTCCGTACACGAACTTCACGTACCTCGACAGAAACTACATAAAAGCGATTTTCGAAGGGGAAAGATACCCAGATGGTTCTTTGATCACAGACCACGTGGAAGACATCATCGCTCTGCAGAAACACTACTGGGAGTGGGTGTCAAAGGAAAGAGAGCGCCAGATGTTCACTTTCCCTGTACTCACAGCAAGCCTTCTCTATAGAGACGGCAAGTTCCTCGACGAGGACAGCGCTCGCTTCATAAACAAAATCAACATGAAGTGGCAGGACACGAACTGGTACATCTCCGACTCAATAGACGCTGTGGCGTCCTGCTGCAGGCTCACATCGTCTACTCAAACTCTGAAGAAGTTCTCACTCTCGAGCGAAGAAGAAGAAAAACTGAAAGGAAGGATGAACTCTATCGGTGGATCGGACCTGAACATCGGATCCTTCAAAGTGATCACGATGAACCTTCCAAGAATCGCTCTTGAAAGCGGCGGAGACAGAGAAAAGTATCTTCAGATTCTCAGGCACCGCGTTCAGCTCATCAAAAAAGCCCTCGCCGCAGTCAGGGAGATCATAAAAGAGAGAATATCCGAAGGACTTCTTCCTCTCTACGAAAACGGTCTAATGCTTTTGAACAGACAGTACGGAACCATCGGTGTCACTGGTGTCTGGGAGAGCGCCTCGATCATGGGATTGACCACGGAAGACATCGACGGTCTGAAGTACACAGAAGAAGGAGAAGTGTTCGTAGACAACGTTTTGGACACCATCCGAGAAGAAGCGGAAAAGGGATACCATGAGTACGGCTTCACCTTCAACATAGAACAGGTACCCGCAGAGAAAGCGGCTGTGACTCTTGCTCAGAAAGACAGATTTCTCTTCGGTGAGAAACAGCCGTTCGAGATCTACTCCAACCAGTGGGTGCCTCTCATGGCGAACACGGATGTTCTCAACAGAATCCGCTACTCCGGAAAATGGGACAAAAAGGTGAGTGGAGGAGCGATTCTGCATATCAACCTCGGAGAATCTTTCAAGACGGAGGAAGAATCCTTCAACATGGTGAAAATGATCGCGGACATGGGTGTAATGTACTTTGCGTTCAACACGAAGATCAGCGTGTGTGAGGATGGACACGCGTTCTACGGGGAGAGATGCCCGGCCTGCGGAAAAGCCAAAGTAGATGAATACATGAGAATCGTAGGGTATCTCGTTCCGGTTTCCGCTTTCAACAAAGAAAGAAGAGAAATAGAGTATCCCAGAAGACAGTTCTACGATTCGCTGACAATCAGAAGGTGATCAAGCCCCCGCACAACGCGGGGGTTTTTTGTGGTACAATTATTATTGAGAATTAGTTTCAACTTGTTGGAGGTGAGTTTCATGAGGGTGAGGCACTTTGAACTCCTCACAGACGAAGGGAAAACTTTTACTCACGTTGATCTTTACGGAAAGTACACCATCCTCTTCTTTTTCCCTAAGGCAGGAACGAGCGGCTGCACGAGAGAAGCCGTCGAATTCTCCAAGGAAAACTTCGAGAAGGCCCAGGTAGTGGGGATCTCCAGAGACAGTGTTGAAGCATTGAAGAGATTCAAAGAAAAGAACGATCTCAAAGTGACTCTCCTTTCAGATCCAGAAGGAATTCTCCATGAGTTTTTCAACGTTTTGGAAAACGGAAAAACAGTTCGATCCACCTTCTTGATAGACAGATGGGGCTTTGTGAGGAAAGAATGGAGAAGAGTGAAGGTCGAAGGACATGTTCAGGAAGTGAGAGAAGCTTTAGATCGACTGATAGAAGAAGACCTTCCACTGAACAAACACATAGAGTGGAGAAGGGCAAGGAGAGCGTTGAAAAAAGACAGAGTACCGAGAGAGGAGTTAGAACTTCTCATAAAAGCAGCTCATCTTGCTCCTTCGTGCATGAACAACCAGCCGTGGAGGTTCGTGGTAGTGGATGAAGAGGAACTCCTCAAAAAGATACACGAAGCACTTCCCGGTGGAAACTACTGGATGAAGAACGCACCCGCTTTGATAGCGGTTCATTCGAAAAAAGACTTCGATTGTGCACTTCCAGATAACAGAGATTACTTCCTGTTCGACACTGGGCTTGCCGTGGGAAACATTCTTGTTCAAGCAACACAAATGGGCCTTGTGGCTCATCCCGTTGCAGGCTACGATCCTGTGAAGGTCAAAGAGATCCTGAAAATCCCTGAAGATCACGTGCTGATAACCTTGATCGCTGTAGGATACCTGGGAGACGAAAGTGAGCTTTCCGAGAAACACAGGGAGCTGGAACGCTCAGAAAGGGTGAGAAAAGAGCTCTCCGAGATCGTCAGGTGGAACCTTTAGTCCTCTTTTCTCAGAACGAGTGATGCGGTGTAAAAGACAAACATAAGACCAGCTAAGAACATGATCACTGCGGTGATAAGGTACCTGCTGAACGGAAATATCTCAAAGCCCAATGAGTACCTGATGAGTTCCACACCGTACTTCACTGGAAGAAAGAGTGAGACAACTCTCAGATAATCAGGGAGGAACGAGACCGGAAAATAAACACCTGTTAGAAACATCATAATGGTGAAGAGAATCACAGCAACATTCGTTGCCACATCGGATTTCTTGAACAGAATTGATATCAAAGCTCCAAGCACGATGAAGGATAGAACAGAACTGACGACGGATATCAAAAAGAGGAACACGTTCAGTTCGTAGCTTGCTTTAAAGATCAAAGTTCCCAGCAGCATTATGAGAGCGGTGCTCAAAATTCCGTAGAACATCCTCGCTGAGATGAGACCAAAGACAAAGGAAAAGTTTCCAACGGGAGTTGCTTTGAGCCTCTTCAAAAAGCCTCTTTCACGATAGCGGGAGAACACGTCCACGGTTCCAAAGAGCCCGATCGAGAGTAGAGATACGGCGATCACACCCGTGAGGGTGTAATCGAAAGATGTGAGCTCTCTTGCGGCTTTCAGAACTTCTTTTTTCACCATGATGACGGGATTCAGACCGTTGAGGAGCCTTGTGACCTTGTTTTTGAGGGAGATCTCCCAGGAGTCGAGAAGCGATTGATAGTATTCGTCCGTTGTGTTTCTTATAAAGATGATTCTTTCTTTCTCCACCACCGCCACTTCGTGGTAGTAGCCCTTCAACTCCTCGAGCGAGGTGTAAACATCTCCAAAATCCGAAAGATCGTAATCGACGGTCACAACTGCTGTTTTCACAGAATTGCCGGAACCGCCAAAAAGAAAACCAAAAATCAGAAGAAACATGACGGGAAAAGCAATGCTGAAAAAAGTGGAAATTTTATCCCTCCACGATTCTTTCCACATAGCAGAGAACAGAGCCAAAAACTCACTCAACCATCATCACCCTCCTCCAGTTCAAAAAAAAAGAGAACGAAAGAGAGTACTATCCACACGATCGGCACTAAAAAGTGATTCGAGTAAATCGTTCTGTATCCGAAAGATCCCCTCAGATAATCCACCAAGTAGGTTGCAGGATTTCCAAGAACAACCGCTTTGATCGGCCAAGGAATTCCGGAGACATCGAAGTAAAAACCTCCGAGGAACATGAACACCTGGTTGAACACCTGCGAAGCTGCTCTCAAAGCGGAGAAGGTTTTGAACAGAGACACCATGAGCAGAGACACACTCAGAAACGTAAGAAAGGAAAGAAGCACACCGCCTAAGAAGGATACATTGATGGGGAACTCTACTCCGTACACAAAACGTGCAAAGAGCGTCACAGAAGCGGAAGTGATGGACATGGCAAAAAGTCCGCAGACGACTATGGAGAAAAAGTAGTGATGACCTCTCAGTGGAGAAGCAAGAATTCTTTTCAAAATTCCCTGCTCTCTGTAGAGAGCGAGCTGATACGGAACAGTGAAGAGGCCGACGGACATCACACCCACAAGAAGAACGGCAGGAAGAATGTAGTGAGAGTAATTGATAGCCTGCCTTTCTTTTTTTCTGTACTCCACTTCTACCTCCTTTACCTTTCTTAGTTGAAGGTCGAGCGACTCGAGTATGTTAGAAACAACGTTCGCAAGGACAATGGATTCCTGCCTCTCCGGAGCGTAGAGAATGGTGATCTCCACAGGAACAGAGATCTTCGTTTTGGAAAAGATGATAGCTTTTGTGAAGAGATTGTCGAAGTTCTCCGGTAGAATCACACAAACATCGATCTTTCCGTATTTGAGGTCTCTTTCAGGGTTCTGTGTTCTGATGATCTCGATACCGGATGGGAGATGGCTGAACACACTCTCTACCAAACTACTCTCTCCCACAAGTCCTATCCTCAGGTTCATGTTAGAAGACATATCTCCGAAGATGGATACGAGAATGAGATAGAGGAGTATTGGAAAAAGGAAATTCCAAAAAAGAACGCTCTTAGTTCTGAAGTAATCGTTTTTCAGAATGGAAACAACAAGATGCCTCATTCTCTGAGATCCCTGCCTGTGAGCTTCAGGAAAACATCTTCAAGATTCGGTTTTCTTATCACGATGTTTGAAACGTTCCAATTTTTCAGGAGATCTTTTATGAGTTCTTCTGGGGCATCAGTTTCCACAACGTAGTGGTTCTCTTTTTTCTCCAAGTATCTCACGTTCACGTCCTGATCACAGTCAAACTCGACGACGGTTTTCAGCCCGGAAGAGCTTATGAGAGAGGAAGGAGTCCCTTCTGCTATGATCTTCCCGTGGTCTATGATGCAGACGTGGTCAGATAGTCTCTCTGCCTCTTCCATGTAATGGGTGGTGAGAAAGATGGTCTTTCCAAGATTTTTGAAGTGTTCTATGGTGTCCCATATCTGCCTTCTCGCCTGTGGGTCAAGACCTGTCGTTGGTTCGTCGAGGAAAACAATCTCCGGATCGTTGATGAACGCCACAGCCACTGCGAGTCTCTGAAGCTGGCCCCCAGAGAGTGTTTTCACCATTTTTTTCTCTATGTTTTCAAGAGAAAACAATCCCATCACTTCTTTGAGATCCAATCCCGTTCCGTACAGCCCGCGGAACAATTTGAGGGTTTCCCAAACGGTGAGGTTTTCAAAAAAGGCACTTTTCTGGAGACACACACCAATTTTTCTCTTCGTTTCTCTATCTAAGACATCCTTTCTCTCACCGAAATAGTAGATCTCCCCGGAGTCTTTCTTTCTGAGACTTTCGAGTATCTCAACGGTCGTGGTTTTTCCCGCACCGTTGGGTCCAAGGAAGGAGAAAACAGTTCCACGCTCCACGGTGAAACTTATCCCGTCCACGGCCTTCACGTCACCGTAGTGTTTCTTCAGATCAACGACTTTCAAAATCTCCAGAAAAAATCCCCCCTTTGAATGTAATACTACCATACATTGAAACAAAAAAGCGCCCCTCACGGGCACTTTTGTTTAAAGGATGCATTGAAATTTGTTGAGCTTAGCGGAGATCATCGATACAAGACAAGTTTCCGTACCTCTAAGGAAGTATTGAAACTACTCAGGGATCCAGCAAAATACCTTCCGTTAGCCGTTTCCATACCTCTAAGGAACTATTGAAACCCTCCACCTTGGGATTGGGATACCTCAAAGGGAATATGTTTCCATACCTCTAAGGAACTATTGAAACCAGAAGGCATGCCATCCTGGTGTGGATCGCAACAGCAAAGTTTCCATACCTCTAAGGAACTATTGAAACAGGACGAGGAAGAGGAGTTTCTTTACGTTGCAGAAGGTTTCCATACCTCTAAGGAACTATTGAAACCCGGATGCAGGAATCAGCGCCGTGAAGGATGCGCTCAGTTTCCATACCTCTAAGGAACTATTGAAACTCCAGACATATATCCACTTTCGTTTTTGTTCTATTTGTTTCCATACCTCTAAGGAACTATTGAAACCGGCGGCACGGATTGAAGGGGGTACGAGCGTTATGAAAACAGTTTCCATACCTCTAAGGAACTATTGAAACCCATGGTAGGACATCATTCAGATTGTGGTTGTCAGAGTTTCCATACCTCTAAGGAACTATTGAAACTTCTTACTACATCTCTAAGTCCTTCCATAGAACCACGTTTCCATACCTCTAAGGAACTATTGAAACCCTGATGCAGGAACCAGTGCTGTAAAGGATGCGGTCAGTTTCCATACCTCTAAGGAACTATTGAAACATAAATATAGCAAAAGTGTCATACCAGTCACTTACTCTGTTTCCATACCTCTAAGGAACTATTGAAACATAAAGCGACGGTAAAGAAACAGGTAAGACATAGTGTTTCCATACCTCTAAGGAACTATTGAAACCAGAAGAACAGCACAAACTCCTCGACAGACTCATCGGTTTCCATACCTCTAAGGAACTATTGAAACCATTTACAATATACCTACTCATGATCGTCAGAATTTGTTTCCATACCTCTAAGGAACTATTGAAACGGAGCGATTTGAACCAGTCTGCGAATTTTCTGAGAGGTGTTTCCATACCTCTAAGGAACTATTGAAACTAGATCTCTCTATATTTCAAAACAATAAAGCAATGGGTTTCCATACCTCTAAGGAACTATTGAAACCCGTTGAGTTCAAGAGAAATTATACCACAAACACACTCTGAAAGCAAGATGTTTTTTGAACTTCCATATCCTCCCTTTCCATAAACCATTCTAACACACAAGAGAGCATCTTCAAGTACTGTTTGGAAAAATGGAATAATTGCATAGTCAAACAAGAAAAGAACACAAGCAAAAAACAGAAGATAAATTATATCAACCTACGTCAGGGCATTTTGGGGTGTTTCTGGTAAAAATCGATTAGTTCCATGTTTCACAAATAGATGAAAGAAGGTATTCCTCAGTGTGTTAGAAGTTAACTACTAATTTCTCGAATTCAAAGCACTTACACGTCATCGATTATCACAAATTCTCTTCATATTGTCTCTTAATATCATCCATTATTCCTTTTTTAACGCATAGCTTCCGGTACCACAAACCTGCATGAAATTTTTCGTTACCGGTAATTGCATACTCTGTATCGTTCTTCCAGTGCCAGATACACACATCACCTACTTTGTGAATGATTGGAACTAACCTGGTTTGTATGCATAAAATATAATATGTTAAGACAAATATATTTCACACTAACACAAAAGCAAAGAACAGAGTGGTAAAATTTTTCAAAACTTTTTTGGAGGTGTTCTGAGGTGATCGTTCTTGTGTTCCTTGGGGGTATCCTCGCGGGCTTTTTAAATGTTCTTGCAGGTGGTGGCTCAATGATCACACTTCCTATCTTAACTGCTCTGGGACTCGGAATAGATGTTGCAAACGGAACAAACAGGATCGCCATAATACTTCAAAATCTTGTGGCAATTGAAAGGTTCAAAGCCAAGAAGGTTTTGAAAATAAAAGAAGCGATTCTTGTTGCTTTGCCGGCCATAGTGGGAGCGATTCTGGGAAGCTCCATAGCGGTTCAGATAGAAAAAGAGATGCTTCAGAAAATCGTAGGTGTTATCTTCCTCGTTATGGCCGTTTCTCTTGTCTGGAAACCCAGAATCTGGCTTGAGGATAGATTCGTCAAAAGAAACTGGGTTCTCATATACATCGTCTTTTTTCTGATCGGTATCTACGGTGGGTTCATTCAAGCGGGGGTCGGTTTTCTTCTCATGCCTGCGATCGCTCTTCTTCTTGGATACGAACTGGTCAAAACAAACGCTGTAAAAGTCTTCATCGTGGCTTCTTACAATATAATCTCACTTGTGATCTTCATTCTGAACGGAAAGGTGAACTTCCTCTACGGTTTCATTCTCGCTCTTGGGAATATGACTGGTGCGTGGCTCGCTGCCACTTTCTCCATCAAAAAAGGTGCAAATTGGGTGAGATGGATCGTCTTTACAGCAGTAATCGTGGTTGGAATAAGATACGTTTTTAATTAACTTTCAATCAAAAAGAAATAGAAGTGTGCCATGATAGAAGATGGAATAATGCATAAAGTGAGGGAGGTGTACCAGTGACAAAGAAAGAACCTGGAATAATCGTTGGTGTAAGCAACAGGCATGTCCATCTCTCAAAAGAGGACCTGGAGATTCTCTTCGGCAAAGGCTACGAACTCACCCCCATAAAAGATCTCAGACAGCCCGGTCAGTACGCAGCGAAAGAGACAGTGACCATAGTAGGACCGAAAGGCGCGATAGAGAACGTTCGCGTACTGGGACCTGTCAGAAGAGAAACACAGGTCGAGATCTCCAGAACGGATGCCTTCAAACTCGGACTCAGACCCCCTGTTAGAGACTCGGGAGATCTCGAGGGAACACCGGGAATAGTCATCATAGGTCCAAACGGCATTCTGGTTAAAGAGAAGGGAGTCATCATAGCAAAAAGACACATACACATGCACCCAAAGGATGCCGAACACTATGGAGTTAAAGACAAAGATCTTGTGAAGGTGATCGTTGAAAGCGGAGACAGAAAACTGATCTTCGATGATGTTCTCATAAGAGTGAGGGAAGACTTCGCACTGGAATTCCACGTGGACACAGATGAAGCGAACGCAGCGATGCTCAACACCGGGGACTTCGTTTATATCGTGGAGTTCTAAAAAAATAAAAAGGGGAGCGTTCGCTCCCCTTACTCTTGAACTTCCACCTCGATCACTTTCTTCTTCCTTTCTTCTTTCTTTGGTACCCTTATCGTGAGAACACCGTTCTTGTACTCTGCTTTGATCTTTTCTACGTCAACGTAGTCTGGGAGTCTGATTGCCCTTTCGAATTTTCCAGCGCTTCTTTCAACGTAGTAATAGTTTTTGCCTTTCTGTTCTCTTTCGAGTTTCTTTTCACCAGAGATCTTCAAAATGTTCTCTTCAACCGTTATTTTGACGTCTTTTCTGTCTATGCCTGGGATTTCTACTTCTATCACTACTTCATCGTCTGTTTCGTACACATCCATGTCTGGTGCAAAGAACTCCTTAGCGGGTCTGACCTCCGTCCTGAAGAAGTCATCGAAGAGCCTGTCGATCTCCCTCTGGAGTTCCCTGAACGGCCTGAAGATGTCTTCTCTTCTTCCAAGGAGCATCGTGTCACCCCCTTTTCACTGGTTCGATGTTTCTCCACCAGTTGCAGATTTGTAGAGGTATTCTCCTATCTTCATACTTTCCTTCTGGAGATCATCGAAGAGCATCTTCACTTTTGGTATGTCGTTTCTGTTTATCGCGTCTCTGAGTTCTCTGATCATGTCTTCAAGTCTGGACTTGAGATCCGCTGGTATCTTATCTCCGTGTTCTTTCAGAGTCTTTTCTACGCTGTATGCGAGATCGTCTGCTCTGTTCTTGAGTTCGATTTCTTCTTTGAGACGTTTGTCCTGTTCTTCGTATCTTTTCGCATCTTCTATCATTCTCTTTATTTCGTCTTCGGAGAGCTTGTGTCTTCCTGTGACTACCATGGACTGTTCTTTTCCAGAACCGAGATCTTTTGCGGAAACGTGGACTATTCCGTCGCTGTCTATGTCGAACGTGACCTCTATCTGAGGAACACCCCTCGGTGCCGGTGGAATTCCAACGAGTTTGAAGCTTCCAAGGAAGATGTTTTCCCTCGCAATCGGCCTTTCACCCTGATAGACTCTGATTTCTACTTCGGTCTGACCGTCTTCAACCGTTGTGAAGATCTTGCTCTTCCTCACGGGTATCTTGGTATTTCTTGGGATTATCGGTTCGAAGAGTCCGCCTTTGACTTCTATTCCGAGTGTTAGTGGTGTTACATCGACGAGAACGATATCTCTTCCCTTTGCTCCTTCGGTGCCCGCAAGTATCGCCGCCTGGATCGCCGCTCCGATAGCAACTGCTTCGTCCGGGTTGACGCTCTTGTTGGGTTCTTTTCCGAAGAACTCCTTTATGAACCTCTGCACCATTGGAACTCTGGTCATACCGCCGACGAGTATGATTTCGTCGATATCCTGTGGTGAGAGCTTTGCATCGTTCAGTGCCTGTTCGATTGGGCCTCTTGTCATTTCAACGAGATCTCTTGTGAGCGATTCGAAGAGACTTCTGGTGATTCTCATTTCAAGGTGCAGAGGCTGTCCGCTCGGAGAAACAGCGATGAACGGCAAACTCACATCGGTTTCCATCTTCGTTGAAAGCTCTATCTTGGCCTTTTCGGCAGCGTCTCTCAATCTCTGAAGCGCCTGTCTGTCTTCTCTGAGATCTATTCCGTGCTGTTTTTTGAATTCCTCTGCCATCCAGTCGATGAGTCTCTGATCGAAGTCGTCTCCACCGAGGTGGTTGTTACCAGCTGTCGCGATGACCTCGATCACACCTTCTCCTATCTCGAGTATGGAGACATCGAACGTTCCACCACCGAGGTCGTAAACCAGCACTTTCTCTTCTTTTCCAGCTTTATCGAGTCCGTAAGCGAGGGCCGCTGCGGTTGGTTCGTTGATGATCCTCAAGACCTCAAGACCTGCTATGATTCCAGCCTCTTTCGTTGCCTGTCTTTGGGCATCGTTGAAGTAAGCGGGACAGGTGATGACGGCTTTCTTTATTTCACCACCGAGGTACGCTTCCGCGTCGTTCTTCAGCTTCTTGAGAATGAACGCGCTGATCTCCTGAGGAGTGTATTCTTTATCGTCTATTCTCACTTTGTAATCAGTTCCCATTTTTCTCTTTATGGATTTTATCGTTCGTTCAGGATTGAGTATCATCTGTCTCTTGGCGGGTTCTCCTACGAGTATCTCTCCACTCTTTGTGAACGCAACCACGGATGGTGTGACCCTGCTTCCTTCAGCGTTCGGTATCACTTCAACTGTACCGTCCGGTTTCATCCAAGCTATAACAGAATTTGTCGTTCCAAGGTCTATTCCCACAACGAATTCTTTCTTTTCTGCCATTGTGCCACCTCCTCAGAACCTTTTCTCATCCATGAGAAATTATAGTGAGGCACAGAATGGGATGTCAAGGGGTCGTATGAGAATTTGTACAAACATATATTCGTCTCATAATGATGGAAATCGAATATATAATTTTTTAGAAACAATATCGTATAGCAAATGAAACTTTTGAATGATAATAACAATTCAGATCGAAAGTGAGCTATAATTTGTTCTGTCGGGGAGGGATCGAAGTGAAGATCGCGGAAATCTCTTCGAGAAGACCCATAGCCATCTTTATGCTGTTGACAGCTGTTGTCTTCCTTGGTTTCATTTCGTTTCAGCATCTCAAGCTGGATCTTCTTCCTCAGATAGAGTACCCTTACGCTGTTGTTATAACCACGTACATGGGAGCGGGCACGGAAGAAGTCGAAGAACTCGTAACCAAACCTCTTGAAGGGTACATTTCCTCAACTCCGGGTGTTAGAAGGTTCACCTCCATGTCGATGGATTCCGTTTCTTTCATCCTCGTCGAGTTCGACTGGAATGTGAAAACCTCCGAAGCCGTTGGAAGACTCTCAAGGTACGTAGATCTTGCCACTCGCGACCTGCCAGAGGGTGCGAATCCTGTGGTCGTAGAGTTCGATCCTTCCTTACTTCCCGTGTATGCTTTCTCAACGGAAGATGACTACGAAGATGTCGTGTCGAAAATCAAAAGACTGCCGGAAGTCGCCAGTGTAGAATTGATGGGAAAACCAGAAAAAATCGTCGAGGTTATACTTGATCAGGAGAAAATAAAACGGTTCGATGTTGATCCTTCGTTGATAGAGACCATCCTTTCAGGGAATCTCGTTTACCCGTTCGGCTATGTGAGCGATTCTGAAGGAAACATTTACCCCGTTTCCGTCGATGGCCGGTTTGAGAACATAGAAGATCTCAAAAACACAATCGTTGGTTTCAGGGGAGTGAAATACCAGTCCCTTCTGCAGGGTAAGGTACCGAACATACTCGTTCCCGTGAGATTGAGAAACATAGCCGAGGTTAATATAACGAACGAAAGCGTTCAGGGAGAAGTCAGGGTCAACGGAAAGAAGGCTTCTCTCATCGCTATCTACAAAAGAAGCGGTGCGAACACCGTCAAAACTGTCCGTGAAATAAAGAGGATACTGAGAGATTCCAAAATAAATTACATAGAGGCCATGAACCAGGCTTATTACACTGAAAGAGCGATCGACAATCTTCTCAAGAATCTTCTCTACGGCTTCATCGCGGCTTTCGTGGTGGTTTTGATCTTTTTGAAGGATTTCACGTCAACCATCGTCACTTCGTTTTCCATTCCGCTGTCCCTCACGATCACCTTTGTTCTTCTTTACGCCTTCGGCTTGAACCTCGACACGCTCACGCTGGGCGGTCTCATCATGGCACTGGGAATGCTGGTGGACAATTCCATAGTCGTGTTTGAGAACATATACCGCCATCGCTCCCTCGGTGATCCAATACCGGACGCTGCGAGAAAAGGTGCGGGAGAGGTGTGGCTGGCGATTCTTGCTTCCACACTCACAACCGTTTCTGTTTTTCTTCCCATAGTGTTCTTCACAGGTTTTGTAGTGAGACTGTTCAAGTATTTCGCCATTGCGTTCGTCTTCGCACTTTCTTCTTCGCTGTTCGTATCTACAGTCGTCGTTCCAGCGGGTACAAGGTGGATAAAGCCAAGAAGGGGAAAACTCACCGAAGCACTGCAAAAGCATTATCGGAAGGCATTGGAATGGTGTTTGAAGAGAAAGAAACTGGTCCTGGTGATTTCTTTTGCTCTGGTTGCAATCTCCGTGATTTACCTTCTTTCGAAACCTCTGGGTTTTCTCCCGTCTTTCCAGACGAATCTCATGGTGATAGATGTGAAACTTCCCTCTCAGTCGTCTTATGAAAAAACCACCGAAGCTGTAGAGCAAATAGAAGATTACCTGAACAAACACAGAAACGAGTACAAAATCTCTTCTTTCTACTCGGAAGTTGGAATAACGAATATCTACTCTCAAATAATGGGAAGGGGACAGAACGAAGCAAGAATAATGGTGAACCTCGGAGGAAGCAGGAGGGAATTCGCGAAAAACAGAGAGAAACTGAAGAATGCCATCTCCCAGCTGAATATTCCAGAAGCGAAAATAGAAGTTCTTGAGCAATCACAGCAGATATACGAAATTCTGGGCTATCCTGTGACGATCGAAGTGAGAGGAGATGATCTTTCTCTGATACAGGAAAAAGCAAAAGAAATCTTCGAGCGTTTAAGGGAACTGCAGGAAGTCAAAAAGATTCAGATAAGAAATTCCTTTGAAAAGGAAGTCCTTCATGTGAAAATAGACCGGAACAAAGCCCTCATGAACGGTGTGGTGACAGGCCAGGTCTTTTTGGATCTCCAGACCTACCTTCTCGGGAAGAAAATCGGAACACTGAGAACGGAAGAAGGAACACTTCCCATCGTTTTGAAAAAGGCAAAATCTCTATCTCCCGAAGACTTATCGAAGATTTCGCTTACTGGTCTCAAAGGGGATGTCTCTCTTGGTGCAGTTTCAAACATATCGAGGGAAACACTTCCTTCTATAGTGGAACACTCCGATGGAGAACGTGTTGTTTACGTAGATCTGGTGAGTATAGAAGGTTCGATCGGCGAAGTTGCAAAGAAAGTAGAAAATCTTCTAAATGAAATTGATCTTTCTGGTGTAAAAGTGGAAATCACCGGACAGAAAAGTTTCATGGACGAAGCGTTTTCGGAGCTTCAGTATGTTGTTTACATAGCGATCGCACTCGTATACATGATTCTCGCTGCGCAGTTCGAGTCTTTCACACTGCCTTTCATTATATTCTTCACCATACCCTTCGCTGTCGTTGGGGTTGCCTTCGCGGTTTTCGTGAACGGATACTCACTGAATGTACCCGTTCTTGTTGGTCTTCTCACCCTTTCGGGAACGGTTGTGAACAACGCCATCGTGATGCTGACAAGAATAGAACAGATAAGACAGGAAAAAGGTCTCTTAGAGGCCACACTTGAAGGTGCTCAGAGCAGGTTGAGACCCATCCTGATGACCACCTTCACCACGATCGTTGCGCTTCTACCAACTGCACTTAGCCACGCAGAAGGATCGGAAATAGAGTCTCCAATATCGTGGGTGGTGATCTTTGGAATGCTTATATCCATGCTGTTCACTTTGTTTGTGATCCCTGTGATCTACACTGCGATCAGAAGAAAAGTCAGAGTATAGATGAGAGCTTCTCAACTATCTTCTCACAGCTTTCTGGATCGCGCACAGCAACGAATATGGTATCGTCTCCTGCGAGAGTGCCCACTATCTCGTCTATGTCGAGTCTGTCTATAACCCGAGCGATACCGCTTGCGGTACCTGGTATCGTCTTTATGACGATGAGATTCCCTGCCCTGTCTATACTCTCAACGAAGGATTTGAAGTTTCTTTTCAGCTCTTTCCATGGATCGATCACAGGGGTTTCATCGAGAAGTTTGTACACGTAGTTTCCGCTCTCGTCCATGATCTTCACGGCACCTATCTCTTTCAGATCTCGAGCGACGGTCGGTTGAACAGCTTTTATTCCATATTTTTTCAGTTCTTCTACGATCTGGAATTGATTACTTATTTTTTTCTCATGTATAATCTTCCTTATCAGTTCCTGTCTTCTCTTCTTTGAAATTTTCAATTGAAAACACCTCCGAAGAACATTTTTGAAAGCATACAACTATATATATAGCATAAATATGAAAAATATGAACAGAAAATTCAATTTTTATGATGTTGTTATCAAAAAAGTAACGTATTGGTTTATCAAACGAAAAAAATGATTGCTAAGATAATTGTGGGGGGTGGGAATATGATCAAGAAGGTCAAGACGGGAATTCCGGGGATGGACGAAATCCTTCACGGCGGAATTCCTGAGAGAAACATCGTGCTCATCTCTGGAGGACCCGGTACCGGAAAGACGATCTTCTCTCAGCAGTTCATATGGAACGGACTTCAGATGGGGGAACCCGGCATCTATGTTGCACTCGAGGAACACCCCGTTCAGGTGAAGAAAAACATGGAAGTTTTCGGCTGGAACGTTGATCCTTTTGAGAAGGAAGGAAAGTTCGCCATAGTGGACGCGTTCACTGGTGGAATCGGTGAATATGCCGAGAAAGAAAAATACGTCGTAAAAGACATAGACGATGTCAGAGAGCTCGCCGAAGTGCTGAAGAGAGCGGTGAAGGAAACACAGGCAAAAAGAGTTGTGATCGATTCTGTAACCACTCTCTATATCACGAAACCCGCAATGGCAAGAAGTATTATCTTCCAGCTCAAGAGAATACTCTCCGGTCTTGGATGTACATCGCTCTTTGTGAGTCAGGTGTCAGTCACTGAGAAGGGATTCGGAGGTCCTGGTGTTGAACACGGAGTGGACGGTATCATCAGACTGGATCTTGATGAAATCGATGGAGAGCTCAAAAGAAGTTTGATCGTCTGGAAGATGAGAGGAACGTCTCACTCGATGAGGAGGCATCCGTTCGAAATAACCGATAAAGGAATCGTCATACATCCTTCGGAGGGGGGTGAAGAAAAATGAAACTCAACTTCAATCCCGTGACCAAAGAGGAGATTCACCAGCTCGAGATCGCTTTGCTCGTTGGTACACTTTTCAGAAAGGAAGTGCTCGAGGAGATCAGAAATTCTGCTGAGAGGCTCACCTGGGTTGACAGCCTGGCGGTGGCCGCCGGTGCCCTCGCAAGGGCAAAGGCAGGAATGACAGCTTCCGAAATAGCAGAGGAACTCGGAAGGACAGAAGCAACAATCAGAGAACACGTCAAGGGAGAAACCAAAGCCGGAAAGCTGGTGAACGAAACTTATGAACTTCTGAAGGAAGGAAAGTTGAGTGTGGAAGGATTGATAGGTGAGGGTATCAAGGTAGTCACTACTACTACTGGTAGTGACGAAAAGCTCCAGGAAGTCAAGAAAGAGCTCGAAGAAATCAAACAGAAACTTGAAAGTGTGATTCAGAAACTGTGAGGCGGGGAATCAATCCCCGTCTTTTGTGAACAGAAGAACCACTATTCCTCCTGAAAGCACAGCAAGACCCAGTGTCGAAAACATAAGAGAGTAAGACTTTTCTGCGAGCAATCCCGCCAGGAAAGGTCCGATGGTTGCTCCAAGAAATCTGGCAGAGCTCAAAAGACCAAGTGCTCTTCCCCTCTGAAGGTAGTGGAATCTTCTTCCAAGAAAATTGTTCGATCCGTTGATGAAAGCTCCAAAACTCGCTCCCAAAAAGGCATAAGCCAGCACTGGTGCCCAGTTCTCAGGTATCATCATGAGAAAGGGAACCAGTGAAGACATGAAAATGCCTAGAACACTTATGAATTTCGGATCTGTTTTTTCAACGAGTTTTCCAAAGAAAAAATGTGATGGTATCTGGATGAGTGGATTCACAGCCGTGACGAAACCTATCGTTGAAGCACTATAATGAAATCTTTCGTTTAGATAGACAGCTATCAGTGACATGGAGCCGGAAGTTCCCATCTGCCTCAAGAGACTCCCCAGGTACAGTGCCCAGATTCCATGCTCCATTACCTTCCTTCCAAAATGAAAGTCTTCCTCTTTCTTCTTTTGGATCTTCTCTTCTTTCAACCCGAGAGCAGGAATCACGGATACTGCCACGACTATCGAAAAGAAAACAAAAGCGAGTTTCAGATCCATGAACATCAGCAGAAAACCTATGGAAATCCTGCTCAGAAGCATCCCAAGTGAATTTGAAGAGTTGTAAAGTGAAAATCCAAGTGACATTCTCTTTGCAGTGCTGCTGAGCGCCATGGCAGCGGGAGGATACATTCCGTTGAAGAACGCTATGATCATAGAGACGAACAGAAAAGCAGAGGGAACGTTTATGACCGCGTACAGAGGATAAAAAGCAGATGCTAGAACGAGGCTCAATATGATGAATACCTTTCTTTTCCCAATTTTGTCCGAAATTCTTCCCCAGAAAACGTTAGAAAAGGTGTTCATTGCCCCTTGCAAACTGGAAAGGAGCCCTATCATAAAGAGAGTTGCTCCTATTTCTTTCATGCGAAGCTGTATCAGAAGATTGAAACTCATGGTGCCCATAGAACGAAAAACATTGGTGAGAAAGAACATCCTTCAACCCTCCAGCAATTAGTTCGGCATGTGAATTATTTTATCACAACAATGAGAAACATCAAACATCAGAAAAATGAAGTGTAGAAGAAACCCGCCTGAAGCGGGTTTCTAATGAATTTGAAGATCATTTTAAAGATTACAATTTAAATACTTCCATCCCTTTTTCTAATTTTTCTGCAATCTGATCCAGTTTATTCATGACTTCAGACAGTGTGTTAACAGCCTTGGCCTGCTGTTTCATCGATTCTACGATTTCGCTCATTTGCTCTGCTATTTCTACTATTGATCTGCTTGCGCTGTCCATAGCGCTGCTCATCTCCTCCGCCGCCGCGCTCTGCTCCTCAGCTATTGCTGCAAGATTTTGGATCTGCGACACTATGCTAGATATTCCTTGAACTATCTTGTCAAACTGGCTCGCTACAACCTCCGCACTGCTGCTTATGTTCTCCACTGCCTGCACCGTTCCTCTCGTCTCTTCGTTCGCTTTCACCACTTCCTGGCTGATCTGATTCAATATCTGCCCTATTTTTTCCGTCGCACTCTTGCTCTCTTCTGCAAGTTTTCTTATTTCATCCGCCACAACTGCGAATCCTCTTCCCGCTTCTCCCGCTCTCGCCGCCTCTATTGCCGCGTTCAAGGCGAGAAGGTTCGTCTGCTCTGCTATCGAGTTGATCGTATCGAGTATCTGTCCTATGTTCCTTGCGTGTTCGTTCAACTCCTCTACAACACTTGCTGTTTGTTCTGCCCTGCTTCTTGCCTGTTTTATCATCTCGACTATTTCTTTGATGGCCTTCTCACCTTCTTTTGCTGATTCGCTGACCTGTGTAGATTTTTCTGAGAGATCCTGAGCTGCTCTGGAAACGTTTTGAGCGCTCGCTGCCACTTCCTCAACCCCACTCGTCACTTCCTGAATCGATGCCGATGTGTTACTCACGTTCGATTCTACACTTTCCACCTGTGCCGTTACTTCCTCGATCGTTGAGTTGACTCCCTGAGCTACGGAAGCCACACTTTCTGCGTTTTGTTTTATTTCAGATGAATTGTTCTTTATGTTTAAAACTATCTCCCTAAGGGATTTAACCATATGTGTCAGAGCATTTCCAAGTTTTCCAATTTCATCCTTTGAATTGAGCTGGATTTCGACAGTCAAATCGCCTTCAGCAATTTTATCCGAGATTGATGCCAGGTGTTTGAGTGGCTCTGAAACGTATCTTCTCGACATGAAAAACGCAAAGAATATTGCTAAAACCAAAGAAACAAGAGTGATGGTCATAAGAACCACTGTGGATTCTTTCACTTCACTGTAAACGACTTCTTCTGGTACTACGATGGCGTATATCCAGCCGTTCGGTAGTTTCTTGTACCCGGTTCTTCTTGGGATCCCATCGAACACGTATCCAAACACGCCGCTCTCTGATCCTGTTTGCCACTTTTTGAAGAAATTCGTGTCTTTTATGTTTTCGCCGATGTAATCCTTTTTGCTGTGAAGAGTGATTGTACCATTTTCATCAACAAGAGCGCTCATATATCCCTTTTCCACACCTTTTTTGAAGAGCTGATCAACCAGTTTTGAACAGTCAAAATCGAGGCCAACAACACCTACAATTTCCTGACCGATCTGAACCGCTTTTGCGATTGTTATGACGGTTTTTCCAGTTGAGGCATCCGTGTAAGGGTCGGTGATGACAATTTGACCTAGTTTAGAAACTGCATCTTTATACCATGGTCTTACCCTTGGATCGTATCCTTCTGGAAGTTTTTGCTCTGGAACCAAATACATTCTTCCATCTTTCAAACCCACATAGACATTCATAACGTTTGGGTAGCTCTTCAGAACTCTCTCGAACAAGCTTCTCACATCTTCTTCTTTGGTTTCATCGCTGTGCAGATTGATCACACTCTCATCGCGGGAAAGTAAATCCACAAGTTGTATGTGTGCCTGTAAGAAGTTCCATAGTGCATCGGCGCTCCCTTCCGACTGGATAAGAAGGTTCATATCAGTGTGTTCCAGTATTTTGCTCCTAATTGTTATCATACTCAAAGTACCAACAAACGTTATACCTGCACCAAGTATCAGCACTAAGATCATGATTTTCCAGAAAACAGGTAAGTTTTTCACGGCAACACCTCCTTTGCGTAAAATTATAACTGCAGTTCATTGTATTTTCATCTGCTACCCGTCTGCCTAGGAACAAGAGACTTTATCCACTCGACAAAAGCGGGATAATTCCTCGTCTGGACATAAATTCTTCCTGGGCCTGTGAAGGTACACACCAGACCTTCTCCACCGAAGAGTGTGGATTTCAGGCCACCAAATGTTCTGACGTTCCACTTCACCGTTCCATCGAACGCCACGACATGTCCTGTGTCAACGGTAAACTCCTCTCCCGACTGGAGTTCTATAGATTTTATTCCTCCAAAAGAAGAAACGGCCACATCACCGTGACCAACGAATTTCAAGAGAAATATTCCTTCACCAGAGAAGAATGACTTCAAACCACCGAATGAAACGTCCATTTCCACCGAAGGATCACATGCCAGGAAAGAAGTCGATTGAACGTAGAGGATGTCTTTCAGAGGTATCACGTCTATATCTCCCGGAAGCTGAGGAGCCAGACCGACTTCACTTTCTCCGCGGGAGATGTACGTGTTCATGAAAAAGTTCTCCCCGCCCAAAATGGCTCTTTTGAGGGCTTTCCAGACACCTCCCGTTGCTGAAGTGTTAACTTCGATGGGTCCTTTCATGTAAACCATCGCACCCGGTTCTACCACAACACTCTCCCCAATCGAAAGAAACACCTTCAAAAGAGCGTAGCTACCTTTCAGTACGATTTCGTACTTCACCCTTTCCCCTCCTTCTGTAAAACTCACAGTGATTCTTCAGAAAGCACTCTTCACACAGAGGATTCTGCGGTTTGCAGATTCTTCTTCCGAATTCGACCATAGAACCGTTGATCGGCCCCCAGAGATCTTCCGGGAGCAATTTCTTGAGGGCTTCTTCTGTTTCTTCCGGTGTTCTTGTCTTCACCCAACCCAGTCTGTTGCTGATTCTGTGAACATGCGTATCAACCGCGAGGGCAGGTTTTCTGAAACCCACCCACAGCACTATGTTCGCTGTTTTTCTTCCCACACCGGGAAGTTTGAGCAGTTCTTCCAGCGAATCGGGAACTCTTCCGCCGTACCTTTCCACGAGGATCCTGGATATCTCCACGATTCTCGCGGCTTTTTGCCTGTACATCCCGGACTCCTTTATCAAATTGTAGAGATCCTCTGGTTTTGCCTTTGCGAGTTCCTGCGGTGTTCTGTAAACTTCGAAGAGCTTCTTCGACGCTTTCTCTGTGTTCTCGTCGCGCGTTCTCTGGCTCAGGACAGTGGAGATGAGAACTCTGAATGGATCCGTTTCTTTGTGGTTCCTTGGAAATCGCTTCACGATTTCTCTTGCCAGCTCTTCTATCAAAGTACCACCTCACAGTTTTTCCATGAGACTCCTGTAAGCAACGTAGGTTTCGAAGAGGTCCGCCTTCGAGGAGATTTCAAAAGGAGAATGCATTCCGAGAAGGGCAGGTCCCATATCGATCACATCGGATCCTCTCTCAGCAAAGAACTTGGCAATTGTTCCTCCTCCGCCCTGGTCCACCTTCCCGAGGGTGGCCACCTGCCAGATGACTCCCTGTTCGTTCAGCACTTTTCTCACACGAGCTACAAATTCAGCGTGCGCGTCGTTCGTGGAGTATTTTCCCCTTGCACCCGTGTACTTCACAAGAGCAACTCCGTATCCCAGTTTCGGAGCGTTGTGAAGATCGTGGACATCTTTGTAAGGAGGATTCACGGCAGCGCACACATCTCCGGAGATGACAGAGGTATTCTCAAGAACTTCATCGAGCACGAACTCCGAATCTTTCGCACCCTGCATTTTCAGAATTTGTCTGAGGGCTTTCAAGTAGAATCTGGCTTTTGCTCCCGTGTTTCCGTCGCTTCCTATTTCTTCCTTGTCGAAGAAGATCACACCTATCGATTTTTCGGAATTTGCAGACAGAAGCGCTCGAAGAGCTGTGTAGGCACATATCCTGTCGTCCTGTCCATACGCTCCTATGAGACTTCTGTCTATTCCTACCTCTCTCGGTGAGAAAACAGGAACCACTTCTATCTCACCGCTCACGAAGTCCTCTTCGGTGATACCGTACATCTCGTTCAAAATCTTGAGAACGTTCGTCTTCACCGCTTCTTTTTCTTCTCCACTGAGGGGGATCGTTCCGGCTATGAGCATGAGGTTTTCTCCTTTGAACTTCTCAGAGATCTTCGCGTCTTCCTTGTCGAGATGCGGAAGAAGATCTGGAATCGTGAAGACGGGATCCTCCGGTTTATCCCCTATGTGAATCTCTATCTCCGTTCCATCGTTTTTGAAGAGAACACCGTGTATTTCAAGAGGAATGCTCAGCCAGTGATACTTCTTTATTCCTCCGTAGTAGTGTGTTTTGAACAGGGCTATTTGTTCGTCTTCTATCAACGGATTGGGTTTGAAATCCAGCCTCGGAGAATCTATGTGCGCAACCACAAGGTTCAGACCTCTTTTCAGGTCATCCACCACACGAAAGGCGGCGATGGCTTTTCCCCGGTTCACAGCGTAAACTGTCATGTTCATGGGATCTCCCGCTAAGTCTCCAAGAGGAACGAATCCTGATTCGTCGAGAATTCTTTTGATTTCTTTCACCGTCATCCTTTCGGTTTTTGCTTTGCTCATGAATTCTATGTACTCTTTCGAAAAGGCTTCTATCTCCTTCTTCTTCCTGTGGTGCCAGACGTTTTTCCTTTCCATTTTCATCAAACCACCTCCGTTTTGTAAGGCTTCATTTTAACTCCCTCAAAGACAACCTCTTCCCCTGAAAGATTGTGAAACACCTTCAAAGAATGCTGATCATCGTAGAGTCTGTACACAAGGAACTTGTCCTCTTTGCACAAAAATTCGAGCTTTGCCCGATCGATCCACTGGTTTTCCTTTCTGAATCTCGTCCATCCCAGCGTGTGTGAAAGAATCGAATCGGGATCTTTCTTCTGGTATTCCACAGAGACACCAGAGAAAGGCCCGTTGTACGCGGGCCACTTCCAGAAGGTCTGTCCCTCAACGCACATACTCTCATTCCACGGAAACGGATCCAGAACGACTTCTGTGTTCGGTTTCTGGTAAATTCCTTTCATTCCAAGCTCATCCCCATAGAACACGAGAGGAACTCCCGGGAGAGTGAAAAGAATGGAAATCGAAAGTTTGATCTTTTCTTTGCTGAAGCCTCCTTCAAAGCTTGCAAGCCTTGACATGTCGTGATTCGAAGTAAAATTCACCGGGAGGTAGTCTTTGCCGACAACGGCCCTTTCGATCGACTCTATCAGAACTCTTGTGTTCTCTTTCCATACAGCTTCCTTTATACAGTGGGATGTGTCAAAGTTGAGCATGTAGCCAAATATTCTGCCGTGTTCATCCACCATTCTGGCCTCTGCCCATATTTCCGCGAGGAAGATGCCCTTCAAATCGGAAAGAAAGTACTTCCAGAAGCGAACGTTCTGTTCGATCGTGTCCCTCATGTGCTTTGCTGCGTCGAACCTGAAACCATCCACTCCCATATCAAGAAGGTGGAGAACCAGCTTTTTCATTTCATCGAATACCTGTGGGTTGTCGTAGTTCAAATCGGGTGAAAAAGGTCCAAAGAGTCCTCTGTAGAACCTTCCATCTTCCAGGGGATGCCAGATCTTTTCTCCATCCCACTCTCTTCTCTCGTCCAGATCCGTCTCTTTGTTTGCCCATACGTAGTAATCTCTGTAGTGTGGATCTCCTTTCAGCGCCTTCTGGAACCACGTGTGGAGAAAGCCTGTGTGATGGATGGGAAGGTCAAGAACGACTTTTATTCCGCTGTCGTGGAACGCCTCGAGCATCTCTTTGAACTCTCTCACGCTACCGTACTCAGCTTTGAAAGAATAAAAATCCACCACGTCGTACCCGTGAAAAGATATGGAGGAAAAAACAGGCATGAGCCAGACAAAGTCAATCCCCAGTTCTTTCAGGTAGGAAACAGCGTTTTTCAATCCCCTGAAATCTCCCACACCGTCGAGGTTTCCATCCCTGAAAGATCTCACGTAGATCTGATAGCCTATCATCCCTCTATCCTCCTTGGCTCAACAAGAATGGTTTTGTAGTTCGTGTATATCACCATACCGGGTTTGAACCCCTTAGGTTTTCTTACATATTTTATAAACGTGTAATCGACCGACACTTTCCCGGAGTTTTTTCCCTTCGAGTAACCGGCTGCGAGACTCGCCGCATACTCCACGACTTCCTGAGGCACCTCCTTTCCTTCTGTCTTCACCACAACGTGAGCTCCCGGCATTTCATGAGCGTGGAACCACAGGTCCTCCTTCGAGGAAGTTCTCACGAGTTCATCGTTCTGTTTGTTGTTTCTTCCTATGAGAATTTTGAATCCGCCGTAGTACACCTCTCTGAAACGGGTTTTCTTTGATTTTTGTTTTTTCGTTTTCCTCTCTTTCAGGAGTCCAAATTCTCTCATTTCTTCTTCTATCTCTTCGAGTGTTTCCAGATCTTCCGCGTCTTCGATCGTCTGCCACAGCTGATAGAGATACTCTTTTTCCCGCTGTATCTCTTCGAGCCGTTTTTCTACCTGTTCTTTCTTTCTCTGCAGTTTTTTGTAGGTATTGTAGAACTTCTGAGCCGTCTGGGCAGGATCTTTTCCCACATCCACAACGATCTTTTCGTTTGTCTCCCAGTCCGTGAGTTCGACCTCTCCGGATTTTCCCTTTATACTCCAGAGGTTCTGAACGATGAGATCGCCGAGTTTTTTGTATCTTTCGGCTTTCTCTGCTTCGGAAAGTTCCCTCGAAAGTTTTTCTTCAAGATCCTCCAGATCTTCAATTCTATTCACAACCACTTTGATAAAACGATTTTTGGTGTTTTCAAAGGTGGATTTTTCTTCTTTCCATCTCACAAATTCGTTGATACCCTCGGAGGGTTTTTCAAAGTACCTTTCTTTGGGGCCCAGCATGGTGAACCTGAAGGCAGAAACTTCCACAGGGTGTGAAGCTTCGTAATAAACAAACACCCCCGGGAGTTCCAGCTCCTTTTTTATCTCCTCAAGAACTTCGAGTATCTTCCCTCGATTCACAGACCTCCACGGAGTATTCAGCTCGTAGCCGGTTCTGTGGATCAACTCCTCCACGGAGGCGGGAGAAAAGCCTTCAAGAAGTGAAAGGAGAACGTTTCGAATCGTTTTTTCACTCTCTGGGGGAAGTTCTTTCAATTCAAAAATAGATAACTTTCCAGAGGGAAAAATCACGAACTCCCTTCCGGGGAGGATTTCTCTCTTTTTCGTTACAATGCGTCTGTGTGCGTCAACGATTCTCCCGTCTCTGACCAGTATCATGTTCGAGTGGATCCCCATTATTTCGATGTAGAGATCTTTTTGAACGATTCCCTCTATCTCATCGAATTTCTCGAAGGAAAACCGCAGTGTTCTGTCCATCCCAATTTGTTCTACCTTTAGAAGTTTCGCACCTTTCAGTTCCTTTCTCAGAAGCATCGTGAACGAAGAGGGCATCTTCTCCGATGCCTCTTCTTTTTCAGCGATCGTTACATGGGAAACATCGGGTCTCAAACACACCCGAACGGTCGCACTTCTGAAAAGAAAATAATAATCAACCGTTGTTGGTTGATAGATCTGCCTCAAGTGTTCTCCTTCGAGTTCCTTTAACTCTCTGACTGCTTTGTGCAGAAGCAACCCATCGAAGGGCATATCAATCGACCTCTATACCGAATTTTTCTATGATCTCAAACACTTTCTTTATATCCTCCGCGTGCTCTTCGTTTCCACCGGGGGTTTCCAGGATCCACGGAACTTCCTGGATCTCTTTGAAGGAGAAAAACACGGCAAAACCTTCTTCACCTATGAATCCGCTTCCTATTCTTTCGTGTCTGTCTTTTGCCGCTCCGAGGGGGTATTTAGAATCGTTCAGGTGTATCATCTTGAGTCTTTCCAGGCCAAACAGGGTTTCTATTTCGTTTAGCAAGGCTTCGACACCCTCCTTTTTTGTGATGTCGTATCCAGAGTCGAACCCGTGACACGTATCGTAGGTGACAGCCACACGGTCTTTTTGATCGACGAGATCTCTGATCTTCTTTAGCTGTTCCAATTTGTATCCGATATTTCCTCCTTTTTGTGAAACGTTCTCAAGGAGAATTACCACACCTTCGGTGTTGTTCAGCACTTCGTTCAGTCCTCTTACTATTCTGTCTATTCCCTCTTCCTCTCCTGTCCCGAGATGGCTTCCGGGGTGAATGTTCAGATACCTTATACCCAGCTTTCTGCAAATTTCCACTTCTTTTTTCAAAAGTTCAACGGATTTCTGCCAGATGTCCTCCTTTGGACTGGCAAGGTTTATGAGGTATCCACTGTGACAGAACGCATTTTCCCAGTCGATACCGTTTTTTTTCATTTCCCTTTTGAATTTCGTGGCGACCTCGTCAGAAGGGAGTTTTGCACCCCAGGACCGGGCGTTGTGCGGGAAGATCTGGAAGGAGTTCCCCCCAATGTTCACTGTGTCTTGTGGTACCCTGTCAAATCCTTTCGAGATGGGCATGTGAGCTCCTATTTTTATCATGCTTCTTACCCCTTTCCCGCGGTGATATAATGAAACAGTGCATGGAGGTGACATCGTGTGGATCACCGCACTCGTTGTTCTCGGATTCACTCTATATTCATTTTACACCTGGGCGTTTCTTGTTCGTCACAGAAAGATCATCTCGTACATAGAAAGGGATATTTTGGAGTTGGAAGAAAGAGAGAAGCTCTTCAGAAGAGAAGTTGCCTCAGGAAATGACTTTGTCAAAGAAAAATACGAGAAAATTCTGAAGCTCCTTGAAAGGGCCAAGGAAGACTACAACTTTGAGGTAGAGAAATTCAACAGGAAACTCAAATCACCTCTTTATTTCATACCTGCAAAGCTTTTTGGAGAGGTTCCCTTGGAGAAGAAAGATTAAATTTTCTTTTTGCGCTCTTTCCATATCTTTTCCGCCTCTTCTAAGGAAATCTTTTCTTCCCAGAACAGCCAGGGCTTCCTGTGTGAGATCTTTTCCACCACCTTCTGAATGGCACTTTCAAGGTCTATTCCGTAATCTCTCTGTGCCACTGCTGCCACGAGAAGCGCGTCGTAGATGAGATCTCCTATCTCTTCCTCGAGATTTACGAGGTCGTTTTTCTTCACAGCTTCAGCGACTTCTTCTATTTCAGAAGCGAGGGCTTCAAGCAGAGTTTCAATGCTCTGTTTCTCTAACCAAGGGCACTTTCTCAAACTTCTTTCGATGATTTCAAGAAGTCTCTCTACCATCCCTTGACCTCCTCCCAATCCCCTGAAGGGGATGGGACTTTTGGTGGCTCTCAGGCCACCTTCCATGGAGCCAAAGATGCTCCATGGCCACAGAGGTGTGGATGAAACCTCACACCTCTGACGGGGGCCAAGCCCGCTACTACCTGGCCTGTGCCAGGATACCTTTTCCAGATGTTGATTGCTCCAACTCCGTCCCTGTGATACTCAAAACCACAGGCTTTGCAGTGGTATCTTCTTCCATTCGGCTTGTTCTTTGCACCACAGACAGGGCACGTCTTGCTCGTGTTCGCTTCTGAAATGAGTTCCACTTCGATTCCGAACTGCTCTGCTTTGTACCTTATCATCTCGATGAGTTTTCTGAACTGCCACTGGTGGATCTTCTGGTTCGCGTTGTCGCTGTAGTCCGCTCTTTCTCTGATCCCTGTGACGTCTCCTATCACGATGGTTCTGATTTGTTTTCTGAGGCACAGTCCGATGAAACTGCTTGTGATCTTGTGCATGATGTCGTTGATCTGGTTTCTGAGCCGTCTCAGGACTCTTTTCTTTGCACGAACAAGCTTGTTGTACCTTCTTGATCCCTTCTTGCACTCTGCTATGGCAGACTGAAAACTTGCAAGGCGTTTGTTTCGATAGCGAAGAACACTGCTGAGGACTCCTCCGTGGTAGCTGATGACTTCTTTTCCATCAAAGCACGTGATGGGACGGAGCACTCCAAGGTCGACCGCCATAACACCAGAGCCAGCATTCTTCTCTTCAATCTCCACCTCTATCGCAAGGTGGAGATAGTATCCATCTTCAAAGACAAGTCTTGCCTGTTTGATGCGAAGGGGAGGTTTGAGAGGTGTTTGTACAACAAATGGTTCTCGTTCTTTGCCCAAAGACAGTCTTAGGGTACCGTCTGGCAGAAGTTTTACAGCGCTTTCTTTCCATATGAACGGCAGATAGCGTTTTTTCTTGTGGGGAGGTTTTGCATCTTGATTCTTTTTGGCTGCTTTGAAGTACCCTTTGAGGGCTTGAAAGTAGAGCTGAACAAATGTCTGCTTTGAATGGACGTGGATTTTGATGTTTTCTGCCCAGCGGAGGATGTATTTGTCTGCGGTGGGCCAGGACAGCCAGAAGCCTTTCTTTCGGTGTATCTTTCGCACAAGAGACATCGTTTTGTTGTAGATTCTTGCTGCTGTGCGGTTGAGTTCTTCGCATGTTTGACTCAGGTGTCCTGGTACGGCGAGTTTGTAGGTTCGTATCACACGTCTTGACATTCCTCGATGTACCTCCTGATAGTTTCTTCAGAGGCATTACCAGCTGTTCCAACGTAGTAACTTCGAGCCCAAAGGCCCTCTTTGGTTCTAAGCTCTGGAAATTTCTCCAGCAGTTTCCTCGCTGAAACACCCTTGAATAGGTTTGCTATCTCAGCCGGTGAAAATCTCGGAGGCGCCGATACAAACAAATGAACATGATCAGGCTGAATAGAGAGGGCCAGTATTTCTATTCCGTGTTGTTTTGCTGTGTTGCGGAGTATTCGTTCAAGTTCTTCAGCTATGGAGCCGACCAGGATTTTTCTGCGGTATTTAGGTATCCACACAAAATGATAGTTCAGATTATAATGACTCCACCTTGTCTTCTTGATATGCATACCTATCACCACATTCAATTATATCATAAGATAATTAACACCACAACAAACCTATCCCCCTGAAGGGGGATAGTAAGTGGTTGGGGTTCTGTCATTCTATTTGCTTTTAGAATCAGCTCTTTTGTTTCCATGCTCAAAATTTCTTTCAATTTCATCACGCTCCTAAATTCGATGAATTCTATAATATATTATAGGAAGTTCTTAAAATTTGCATCACAAAAAGGAGGTGAGAGTATGAAAATCGGATTCCTCAGCAGATGGGGTGCCACGTGCGGTGTGGGGATGCACGCAGAGATACTTGCAAGAGAGTTCATCAGAATGGGACACGAAGTTGTGGTCTTTGCACCAACAGAAGAGAGTGCCAGCAAGGAAGTTAAATACTACAAAAGAACGGAAGCCCAGGATCCGGAGTTCGTGAAGAGAGAGATCTACACGGAAGTGGACAACGTAACAGAGGAGGGCTGGGTGAAAGAAGAAGAGATTTTAAAGGAAAACCTGGACCTGCTCATAATAGAAACCTTCTGGAGAGTTCCGGTAAAACCACTCACCAGGCTCATAGAAAAGCTGAAGATTCCGGTTATTTCCGTTTTCCATGAAGCAAACATCTTCAAAGCAAGAGAAGTGGTGAAACTGCCCTGCGATAAAATCGTGGTTTTCGATAGAAGGTTTTACGATGAGATTCTGGAGTTTTACGAGATCCCCCGGGAAAAGGTCGAAGTGATCAGCTACCCGGTTATGAAACCCTACGATGTGGAACCAGAAAGACCCGTCAGTGAAGACAAGTTCCTGTTCTTTTCGTTTGGAAGACAACCCGTCGAAGAATACTGTGACTTCCTCAACGCCCTGAAAAAACTCAGAAAGAGATTCGACAACGTTCACTACTGGATCATCAGGTCAGATGGAAGGGTGGATTACGAGGCTGAGTGGATCACTCAGTGGCAGAAAAGACCAACCGTCGAAAAACTCTACAGTTATCTGAAGGGATCGAACGTACACCTTCTACCAAAAGGAAACACTCCGAACGTTGTTGTGTCTTCTACCCTGTATCAGATCATAGCGAGTGAAACCCCCATCGTCATAAGAGACAGTAGATTCGTTGAAACCATAGAGACCGACGCGTACGGATTCGGCCCCATCGTGAAGTACAGAAATATTCACGATCTGGTTCACAAGCTCGAGCTTTTGATGCTGGACAGAGAGCAGGTCGAGGATATCAAGAAAGAAGTGAGGGTTTTTGTGGAAAAGTACGGCGGTGACAAGATCGCTCAGGAATTCCTGGATCTTGCAAAGACCATCACCAAATGAGGGGGTAGCCTCCTCATTTTTTCACCAGCACCCTTATAACCCCGGGGATTATTGAAAAGAAAATCTTCTTGGCCCAGAAAGATTCACCATCGAATTCCACCGGTTCATCTCTTTGAAACTCCACCACCACCTTTTTCGCCTGATAACCCTCCACCCCGGGATGTTCCAACAGCTTTCCGTTGAACACCCTGTGCAGGTTAGCCAGGATTCTCAACTTTCCTATGTCGTTTATCACTGTCACAGCAAGAAGGCCGTCGTCTGGCACAGCGTGGGGAAGTTGGTTCATGCCTCCTCCATTGTATTTACAGATCCCAACGTTCATGGAAAAAACCCTCTTCTCCCACACCTTTTCATCGATCTGGATCCTGGCAGTAGGGGGATCGTATTCGATGATAGAGGAGAAAATCCTCGAGAAGTAAGAAACGCGGTTCTTCCTCTTGAGAAGGTTGGTCCTGTAGGTCACAAATCCGTCGAAGAAAAGGCCTGCAACATTCACGAACGCGCGCTTTTCTATCTCTCCGCTCGCTTTTTCGTATTCACCTACTCCCAGATCCTGAACGAATTCTTTTCCATCTTTCAATGTTTTGATCGCTTCTTCGATCTCAAGAGAAACGCCGATCGTTCTCGCCCAGTCTTTGCCGCTTCCGAACGGTATCCACCCGAAGACAACTTCTCTTAAATCGTATCCGTTCAAGAAGATCCCGTTTACCACCTCGTTTACCGTTCCATCTCCACCGAACGCTGCTATTCTTCTGTATCCCTCTTTGAAAGCCTTCTTTGAAATTTCCATCGCGCGACCTGGCCTTTTTGTGAAGGCAACCTTGTGATCTATCCCGTGTTTCTTCAGAAGATCTTCGACCCTGTCCCAGATTTTTCCAGCTCTTCCTCCACCCGCAGCGGGATTGTAGATCAGGAATACCATGTTCATCCCCTTCCGATCAGAGCAAGCAGAATAGATACAGCAAAGGCTCCAAGACTCACAGAGAGAAACTGCCATCCTTTTTTATCGTAGAACTTTTTCTTTTGATTCTGCTTCTTCTTTATAGCACGTGTTCCAAGATCGAAAAACACTATCGCGATGAACAAAAGTCCAAAACCGGCAAAGAACAGAAAATCCGATACAAATCTCAAAGTCTCACCTCCGCAGGGGATATTCTACCAAAAAAAGGGCAGGAAATCCCTGCCCTTCTTTAGTGTTTCTGATTCCTTTACTCAATAAGGCTTCAAGGATTCTTTATAGATTGCTTCCACCAGATTCTCATCTACTTTCATTGGTGCCAAATTCAGCAGAAGATCTAATGCAGGAGTTTCAAAAGCAAGCCTTACAAGTTTAGGGATGTCTTTTTCAGAAAATCCAACATCCGCCAGTTTCTCTTTGACACCCAAGTTAAAAATCCACTGTTCAAGTTTTGAAGCAGCTTCTTCCGCTTCATTCGGTCTTCCTTTTAAATCAGGAATTATAGGCTGATATACGTAAGCAAGTATTTGTGGTTTCGCTTTATATGTGTATTTAAAAACAGCTGGAAGCAGCATAGCAAGTCCCAAACCATGAGGAAGATCGGGTTTGATAGCACTCAGCGGATGTTCAAGAGCATGCGTGAGATGTAGCATACCATTATCGAAAGAGATACCTGCTATTGCAGAAGCATACATCAGGAAGTAACGCGCTTCTAAGTTATCAGGTTTTTTGAGAACCTCGGGTAAGTATTCAGATATCAATTCCACAGTATTTCTTGCAAGATTTATTGAAAATGGATTTCCTAAAGAAGTTGTAGCTGCTTCTGTGATATGATTCAGTGCATCAAGAGAGGTATAAATACTTTGTTTTTCTGGAAGACTTTTAGTTAGCTCTGGATCATCGATAGAGAAGGTTGGATAAATGCAATCATAGGCTATTGGTGGTTTGTATTCTTTTTCCAGAATAGATGCCACTGCAAATCTATCGACTTCTGTTCCTGTACCATGTGTTGTGTTTATGGCAATTATGGGTTTTGCTTTTTCGGGTATGAACTTTTGTTCATACAATTCTTCAGCTGTTTTTTCAGGATACTCAAGTAATATTGCGACACTTTTTGCAGTGTCGATGGGGCTTCCTCCGCCTATTCCTATCACGGCTTGAGCGTTTATTTCAAGCGCTTTTTTTGTAGCCTCGTTTATCTGTTCGGTTGTGGGATTTGGTGTCACATCATCATAAACTACGTATTCTATACCTCTCTTTTCCAAAGCAGGCTTCACTTTATCCCATGCACCTGTAACTTTGTACGCAACTTTGTCACTAACAACTACCACAGACTTTATACCTCTTTCCTTCAGAAAATCCAGTATATCCTCGATTTTAGCTAATGCACCCGCCCCAAAGTAACAAGTCGTTTTTGTTCTTATTTCAATTACATTTTTGATGTTAATCTCTTTGGACCACATAATCTATCACCTCCTGATTTTCATTGTACCCGGACTTTCTTCATTGTGAATTTCATAACAATTACATTTGTGAAAATTTTCTCACACGACTATTCTCACCTCGTATCCCTTTGCGATCAACACCCTCTCTATCTCTTCAACGTGTTTTTCATCGACCGTCTCAAGCTCGAGCTCTATTTTGGCAAAACCAATGGGAACTTCCTTCGCGGAGCGATTGTGAAAAACGGAAAGGACGTTTGCGCCGAGTTCCGCCACTATCCCGAGAAGCTCTTTCAGGGTACCGGGTCTGTCCATCACAAACGTTTCTATGAACACTTTCCTTCCGCTCTTCACGAGCCCTTTGTTTATGATTCTGTCTATCATGTTCACATCTATGTTGCCGCCGCTTATCACGATAGCTACCTTCTTTCCCTTCACATCCAGTTTGTTCAAAACAGCGGCCACCCCCACTGCTCCTGCACCTTCAGCAACCACCTTTGCTTGCTCAAGAAGGAAAAGGATGGCATCCGCTATTTCTTCTTCGTTCACCGTGACCATCTCATCGACGTACTTCTTCACCAGCTCGAAGGTCAGGTCACCGGGCTTTTTCACGGCTATTCCATCGGCAAGCGTGGGTTTACCCTCGACCCGCTCTGCCCTGCCCCTTCTCAGTGAAGCGATCATGGAAGGCATGTTCTCCGTTTGAACGCCTATTACTTTAACCTCAGGATTCATCGATTTGATCGCAACGGATACTCCCGAAATCAAACCACCTCCACCAACGGGCACTACCACCACTTCCACATCCGGAAGATCTTCCATTATTTCCAACCCTATGGTTCCCTGCCCAGCGATGACATGAGGATCGTTGAAAGGATGCACGAAAACCGCACCTGTTTTCTCCTGTATTCTGAGAGCTGCTTCGTAGGCCTCGTCAAAAATGTTCCCCTCAAGAATCACCTGAGCTCCAAGATTCCTCGTTTTGGTGATTTTAGAAAGAGGAGCGTACTTCGGCATCACGATGGTAGCGGGAATACCGAAGATTTGAGCAGCAAGTGCCACTCCCTGCGCGTGGTTTCCAGCGGACGCGGCAACGACTCCTCTCTTTCTTTCCTCTTCGCTCAGGTGGGCTATTTTATTGTACGCTCCCCTTATTTTGAACGAACCGGTCTTCTGGAGATTTTCCATCTTCAGGTAGATCTCTCCACCTGTCACTTCGCTCAGAACAGAGCTGTAAGCAAGAGCGGTCCTGTGCACCACATTCTTCAGCGTTCTTTGGGCTTCTTTTATATCCTCGAGTGTGATCACGAGAAACACCTCCCGGTTTTCTGAGCAACCACAGTTTTAATCTTACTCCAGGCCCGAACTCGTTTGAAAGAAGGAGTTTCTCATTTTACTTGTGAGAAATTCACGTTTTTTTCACAAAAAAAGCATAGAATTTTATCGTCAAACAATCGAAAAAGGAGGTATTCGTATGAAAAATCTCTTCGTGGTGCTGTTGTCTCTCGTTTCTGTGCTGAGCTTTTCTGTTTCTCTGAATGATGTTCTTCAAACCGCTCTTGCGAGCAGTACAGATTATCAAATCGCGCAGATCAACTTAGAATCCGCGACGATGGACTACGAAAAAGCAAAACTCGAAGCAACGAACAAGAGATCAGAACTCTCCGCAGAACTCAGCTACTACAACAACCTTCAAAGCTACAGAAACTCGCTGAAATCCGCTTATCAAGATGTTCTGGGAAGGATTTTCAATCTCCTGACCGCTGACCTTTCCTACGAAATCGCACAGCTGAACTTCGAAAACGCCCAGGAAGACTACAAAACCAGTCAGGAGCTTTTCAAGAAGAATCTCATTTCCGAGAACGACCTGAAAGATTCAGAGCTCACCCTCGAAGAAGCCAGCAACAACCTCCTTTCCGCCCAAAAAGACCTTGAAGAAGCCCAAAAAGATTATGAGGAGATCTTCAGCGTGGAAGTGAGTGAAATAGAGCTTCCTCTCATCGATTATCAGAACCTTGTGAGTGAAGACGAATACCTCGACAATCTTTCTTCCGTCAAGATCGCGGAGCTGAACATGAAGATCGCTGAATACGATCTCAACAACCTCTCCGCTTCCGCTTCGAAGTACGAACAGAAAAAGGCAGAGCTGAATTACAAGAAATCAAAGATGAACTACGACGAAGCTTTGAAAGAAGCAAAAGACAGCTATAAGAGCACCCTCGATTCTCTGGAAATCGCCTTCTTGAATTTGAAAGTACTGAAAGAAAAGGTTGACCTCAACGAGAACATCCTCAAAGATTACCAGGAAAGATACGAAAAGGGACTGATCTCAAAGAAAGAACTGAACACCCAGAAGATCAATCTTCTCAACACCAAAAAGAACTACTTCAATTCGCTACGCAGCTACTACACTTCGATCGTGAACTTCCTGATAGACGCTGGAAAAGAAGTCTCCTTTTGAAGAAGGTGGTAAGAAATGAAACGATTTTTTCTGGTTTTTCTCCTTGTTCCGGTTTTCCTCGTGGGGAACGTCTTCGATCTGTTCGAGGAGAACCTGAAAAATTCGTCCGGTTACTGGTCGAGTGTGGAAAAGTTCAAAGAAGCACAGCTCAACTACAAACGTTACACAAACTTCTGGAATCCTGAGATATCCGTTTCATTGGGAAAGACAGGTATCACCATAACAGAGGATGGTATCTCTGATTTCTCAATATCTCCAATTGTCAACTTTGTAAACATCTACGGATTCGAGCTCGGACTTTCCTTTCCGATCTCCGTGAACACTGACGACTGGTCTTTTAACTTCGAAGGAACACAGCTCAGTGTGTCCAGAAATCTCAAAACGGAATACACAGTGGACAAGTTGAAGACAGAGGCAAACTACCTTTCCAGCAAGTATTCTTTGAAATCCACAAAGAACAGCATTTTCATCCAGACCGTCCAGGACATATTCGACTGGTACTACTACACAAAGAAGATCGAAATACTCTCGCAGAGACTTCAGGTGTTGAACGAAAAACTCAGCAAGGCAAAAGATGACGACGAAAAGAAAGCTCTGGAAAAGCAGATACTCTCCACTGAACAAACCCTGAGAAGTGCAGAATACAGTCTTCAGACGATTCAAACAAAGAACATCGACGAAGAAGTGTATCAGAAAACAAGAAAGTTTCTCGAGGGGGTCACTCTGCCGGCCACCACTCTGGAGTACAGAGAAGACCTGAAAGCTCTGGAGCTTCAAAAGAAAGCCGAAGAGATAGAAAAGAAAACATGGTTTCTTCCGTATCTTCCGGAACTGACGTTCTCGTTCAACTACGACTTCGAAGATAGCGAGTGGTCGATCGGAATAGGATTTCAGATGACGCTCTGGGACTTTGGAGAAAGAAAACTGGAAGCAGAGAAAAGAAAATCCCAGCTGGTTTCTCTGGAATATCAGGAAAAGGTGCGAAACATAGAAAACTCGTTGAGCCAAGAGCTTGTCAACATTGCCAATCTCGAGTCTCAGCTGAGACAAAAAGAAATCGAACTGGAAGATCTGGAGGAAAGCTCCAAAACAAACGATCAGCTTTTCAGGAAAGGCTTCCTGAGTGAAGAAGACTACACTCTCTCGAAACTCGACTACGTGGAAGGAACTCTCGAGAAAGAAAATCTGGAAAATTCATTGATTCTGGAAAAACTGAAATACATAAGCATCTTAGGATACGATCTTGAGAAATTCCTCAAGGAAGGTGATCAGAATTGAAAAAGTGGATAACCCTGCTGATCATAGCAGTACTGGTGGTCCTGGTGATCGTTGTGATCTTTTTGAACAGAGCCAGTGCCCAGACCGTTTCTGAAAAAGACGCCACTTCAACACAGGCTCCTGTCTATCTCACCTACACTGTGACGAAAGAGAATGAAACTGTAGAAATAGTGGGTCAGGTCACCGCCGATACGAAGAAAGTCACTTCCAAAGTATCTGGAGACGTTCTGGAAATTTACGTGGAAGAGGGAGATGTGGTTCAGGTAGGTCAGAAAATAGCAAAGATAGACGACACAGATTATCAAATCAGTTATCTTTCCGCTCTCAACAGCTACAAAACTTCTCCCACCGAGATCAACCGTTTGAATCTGGAGAAAGCAAAAGAGAACCTGGAGAACACAACGGTGGTTTCGCCTGTGAATGGAGTAGTTCAATCGGTCAATGTGGATGTGGGAGACAGTGTGTCGGTTGGTACCAGCATAGTCACTATAGTGGAAACAGATACCCTCAGAGTAGAAGGTTCCATCAGTGAATACGACCTCAAGAACGTCAAAGAAGGAATGAAGGCTGTTTTCACCTTCGAACAGCTTGGCCTCACCCTGACCGGAAAGGTGAAAAGAATCAGTCCTGTTGCGGAAACGTCCGGTGGAGTTACCGTGATACCGGTGGAGTTTTCTTTCGATCAGATACCTCCCAGCTTAGTGATACCTGGTCTCACGTGCGACGTGGAAATAATCATCAAAGAAGCTACAAGTTCTTTCTTTGTACCAAAAGAAGCGGTCAGTCAGGATCAAAACGGTTACTACGTGATGAAACAAACACCCCAAGGACCTCAAAAGGTGTATGTTGAGGTGGGTGAAGAGCTGAACGATAAGATAGAAATCAAAAAGGGTGTTTCCGAAGGAGACGTTTTGCTTCTCATCCCGTCACAGCAGGAAATCCAGAGACTTCGAACAAGACAAGGTCTTCCAATGTTCGGCCCCGGAGGGGGACGAGCAAGATGAAAAAGGTGATGGAGCTTGTCGATGTGTGGAAAATATATGACCTGGGTGAGGTGAAGGTCGAGGCTCTTCGTGGTGTTTCTTTCGAGGTGTTCGAAGGAGAATACGTGATCATAATAGGACCATCTGGAAGCGGAAAGTCTACACTCCTTCACATTCTTGGATGTCTCGATCGTCCTACAAAGGGAAAGGTACTCATAGAAGGAGAAGAGGTTTCGAGGATGGGTGATCGAAGGCTCGCGCAGGTTAGAAACAGGAAAATAGGCTTTGTCTTTCAGAGTTACAACCTTCTTCCCCGTCTCACCGCTTTGGAAAATGTGGAGCTTCCAATGATCTACGCGGGTGTACCGGCGAAGGAGAGAAAAAGGAGGGCAAAAGAGCTTCTGGAATTGGTCGGTCTGGGAGACAGACTCCATCACCGGCCGAATCAGCTTTCAGGAGGTCAGCAACAAAGAGTTGCGATAGCGAGGGCTCTGGCAAACGATCCTGTCTTCATCCTCGCAGACGAACCAACGGGAAATCTGGACACAAAAACTGGCGAAGAGATACTGGAGCTGTTCAGAAAACTCCACGAGATGGGAAAAACGCTGGTTGTTGTGACTCACAACCTCGAGATGGTGGACGAAGGAACGTGCATCGTGAGAATCAGAGATGGAAAAATCGAAGGTGTAGAACGTCGAGGTGTTGTGTATGGAGATACTTAAAGAGGTTCTGAGATCACTTCTTGCCAACAAGATGAGAACGTTTCTATCGATGCTCGGTATTGTGATCGGAGTGACCGCCGTTATCATGGTGATGTCTCTTGGGGCAGGTATGAAAGAAAGCGTGACAGAGAGGCTCACTTCGCTTGGATCGAACATCATCATGATCACACCTGGATTCACTGGAGGAAGAGGAGGTACGATCGCTCAATCGGTGGAATCGCTCGAGGAAGACGATGTAGAAGATATCCTGAAGATGTGCCCGAGTGTTGACAAAGCGATCGGTCTTGTGAATGGAAGTTTCCTTGTTCAGTACAGAGAGACAAACACCAGATCTAACGTGTACTCTGCACCAGCTGATATTTTCCACATTTTGAATCTGAAAGTCTCTTCTGGAAGGACCTTCTCCCAGGAGGACAACACTGCCAACGTCGCGATCATCGGACAAGAAGTGGCGTACAACCTGTTCGGAAACGAAAATCCTCTGGGCAAAAAGATTTACCTCGTTCAGGGAAATAGAAAACTCGTCTTTGAAATCATTGGAATCTTCGAAAGAACCGGTAGCATTCTCATGTTCAACCCAGACAACATGATTCTGATCCCCTATGAAACGGGAAAATTCAGGGTCTTCCAGACACACGGGAAGGTTTCCATGATACTCGCAACAAGTAAATCCGCGGATGTTGCTCAAAGGGCAGTCATGGAGATAGATCACCTGCTCTACACAAAGTTTCACGAGGAAGAAAGTTACTACAACATCATCAGTCAGCAAGCCATCTTGAACGTGGTCTCTGAGAGTGTGTCTATCATCAACCTTGTTCTCGTTGCAATCGCCGCTGTGTCGCTGATCGTTGGTGGTATCGGTATCATGAACATCATGCTCGTCTCTGTTGTTGAAAGAACCAGGGAAATAGGTATAAAGATGGCTATAGGAGCATCAAGACTCAGAATTCTTTTGGAGTTTCTTGTGGAAAGCGTTGTGATCACATTCGTTGCTGGTGCCATAGGTGTTGCTCTGGGTATCTTAGGTTCGAACACGATAGTTAACACCTTTGGCAGTCAGTACGGATTGAAAGCCGTGATAGATCCGCTCTCTGTGATTGTTGCATTTGGAGTTTCGGCAAGCGTTGGATTGTTCTTTGGGTTCTATCCCGCATACAGAGCCTCCAGACTGAGTCCAATAGAAGCCCTGAGGTACGAGTAATTTAACCGGATAGCGGAAACACAAAAACAAACATTTGCCCCGAAAGGGGCATTTTTTGTTTTGTATCAGATTTCCATGCCTCTAAGGAAGTATTGAAACTTAAGATGTCTATACCGGGCATTCTACAAAACAGCGTTTCCATACCTCTAAGGAATTATTGAAACGTTGAGACCATTCGTCAGGATTTTCGGGTGAATAGTGTTTCCATACCTCTAAGGAACTATTGAAACAGCGATAAGAGTTTAGTGGTAGTAACCAACATGGGAAGTTTCCATACCTCTAAGGAACTATTGAAACGTACATGGGTTGCTGCGGCAATGAATCCAGAAACCGAGTTTCCATACCTCTAAGGAACTATTGAAACCATGTGTACAAAAAAGTTGAGTATTACATCGATGGGTTTCCATACCTCTAAGGAACTATTGAAACCTATTGTGATACGGACTCAATTATTACGGATGTGGATCGTTTCCATACCTCTAAGGAACTATTGAAACGGGAAGGCAAGGCGGGAGGGAGATCAGGATGAAGGGTTTCCATACCTCTAAGGAATTATTGAAACAGTCCGTTGCCAGACAACACCAGCAATGCTTCGCAAGATACGTTTCCATACCTCTAAGGAATTATTGAAACGGGGTAGTCAGCTAGCAAATGCGGAAGGTTACTTCTCGTTTCCATACCTCTAAGGAATTATTGAAACCGAACACGTTAGCCATCCTTCCCGCCTCCCGTAAATGTTTCCATACCTCTAAGGAATTATTGAAACCAGTTATATGTACACTTTCCGACCAACTCCCAGAACGTTTCCATACCTCTAAGGAATTATTGAAACTCGATCTCGAGCTTGCGTACAAAACTGCAGTTGGATATCGTTTCCATACCTCTAAGGAATTATTGAAACTTTTTGTGCTCCAATCATCCACTGTTTCTTCGCCGAGTTTCCATACCTCTAAGGAATTATTGAAACGCGTATCGCAACGCATCCATCGCGTGGTCGTTAAACTGTTTCCATACCTCTAAGGAATTATTGAAACACAGTTCTTGTTGTAAATCTTTTTACTACGACTTTCTTGTTTCCATACCTCTAAGGAATTATTGAAACGGTGGTTATATGGATCGCAAAGAAATAGTTTTTAGATGTTTCCATACCTCTAAGGAATTATTGAAACGGCGGGCATCAGCCCACCTCCTTTCGTTCAAGGTTTTGTTTCCATACCTCTAAGGAATTATTGAAACTTGCTTGTCTCACCTCCTTCTATAGTTTGCCATGAAGGTTTCCATACCTCTAAGGAATTATTGAAACCGCGAAGAGGGTTCACTGCCGATTGGATCTATTTATTTGTTTCCATACCTCTAAGGAATTATTGAAACTTGACTGGAAGCCGCTTGCTGTGTCTCCGCAAGAATTGTTTCCATACCTCTAAGGAATTATTGAAACCAGATTACCAAGGCTTAGGAATTGGTACTTCATTTTGTTTCCATACCTCTAAGGAATTATTGAAACTCCTATACATTTCTCCACATCAGGTTGCTGTGAAGGTTTCCATACCTCTAAGGAATTATTGAAACCCGTTGAGTTCAAGAGAAATTATATCACAAACACACTCTGAAAGCAAGATGTTTTTTGAACTTCCATATTCTCCTTTTCCATAAACCATTCTAACACACAAGAGAGCACCTTCAAGTACTGTTTGGAAAAATGGAATAATTGCATAGTTCAACAATGAAAGAACACAAGCAAAAAACAGAAGATAAATTATATCAACCTACGTCAGGGTGTTTTGAGGTGTTTCTGGTAAAAATCGATTAGTTCCATGTTTCACAAATAGATGAAAGAAGGTATTCCTCAGTGTGTTAGAAGTTAACTACTAATTTCTCGAATTCAAAGCACTTACACGTCATCGATTACCACAAATTCTCTTCATATTGTCTCTTAATATCATCCATTATTCCTTTTTTAACGCATAGCTTCCGGTACCACAAACCTGCATGAAATTTTTCGTTACCGGTAATTGCATACTCTGTATCGTTCTTCCAGTGCCAGATACACGCATCACCTACTTTGTGAATGATTGGAACTAACCTGGTTTGTATGCATAAAACATAATATGTTAAAACAAATATATTTCACACTAACACAAAAGCAAAGAACAGAGTGGTAAAATTTTTCAAAATTCTTGGGGAGGAAGATGATGATTTCCATATTCTTCGGGAGTTTCCTTGTGGGGCTTTCCGGTGCGGTCGCACCGGGCCCTCTAATGATGATAGCCATATCCCAGAGTGCAAAAGGTTGGAAAAACTCTATAAAACTGATATCCGGCCACGTTGTTCTGGAAGCTTTTCTTGTTCTCCTGCTGGTTCTTGGCTTTCAATGGGTCCTGAAATCTCCGCTTGTGACAAAAGTGATAGGTCTTCTTGGAGGATCTTTCCTTGCTTTCATGGGGATTTCTCAGCTAACAGCCATCAAAGGTGAGATCTCACAGGTAGAAAAAAACGATCTGAAAATCCCCCTTCCCATCACAGGAGCTCTCGTTTCACTGTCCAACCCGTACTTTCTTCTTTGGTGGATGTCCGTCGGCAGCGCTTTCCTTGTCAAAGCGCAGACATCGTTTCTGGCTGGGGTTACTGCCTTCTACTTCGGCCACATTCTCTCAGACATTCTCTGGTACTCTCTGATAGGTGTCTTTGGAAACACCATATTGAAATCCTCACGGATCTATAAAATAGTGATGGCCGTGACCGGTCTGTTCCTCATCGGTTTTGGTCTTTTCTTCGTGCTTGATTCTTTCAGGTGAGTTCTTCCAGTTTCTTTTTTATGTACTCCAGAGCCAGAAGGTAACCGTACACACCAAGTCCGCTTATCTGACCGTCGCACACCTCAGCCGTAACGCTCCTTCTTCTGAACTCTTCCCTCCTGTGTATGTTCGATATGTGAACCTCCACCTTCGGCACCTTCACGATCTCCAGGGCATCCCTTATGGCGTAGCTGTAGTGGGTGAAAGCCCCCGGGTTTATCACAAGACCATCGAAATCGAGCCTGTGCAGTCTATCCAAAATTTCTCCCTCGTGGTTCGACTGAAAGACCTCCACTTCCACATCGTTTTTCCTTCCCCAATCTTCTATCATCTTCACAAGATCCTCATGAGAAAAGTTTCCATAGATGTTTTTGTCTCTTTTTCCGAGCATGTTCAAGTTGGGTCCGTTCACCACGAGTACTTTCAATCTACCACCTCCAAAAGTTCGAGCGGATCGACCTCTAAGAATTCGATCTTTCCGATTTCTTTCACGTAAGGAAGCCTAACTCTGGAACCTTTCAGGATCTTCTTGTCGTTCAGAATGAGATTTCTGGCTTTCTCAACATCGACGGATGGAACAGGAATTGGTACGATCTGTTTGACCTTTTCTACGATCCATCTCATGGTTTCCTTAGGCACTATTCCCTTTCTGTACAGGTACATCGTCTCTTTTTCGATGCCCCACGCTACCGCTATACCGTGAGGTACCCCTTCCAGCATCTCGTACACATGACCGAGCGTGTGTCCCAGATTCAGGGCGTGTCTCAAACCCATGTCGTAGGGATCTTCCATTACTATCCTCGCTTTATCTTCGACGGAGATTTTTACCATCTCGCTGAGAACTTTGAGATTTCTCTTTTCTATCTTCTCCGGCTCATCGAAGAGTTCTACCCCGCGACCCGATAGAATCGTCATCTTGAAGGCTTCCACGACTCCCTCTTCGAACCTGCCCTCATCCATCGAAAGCGTGACGGTGGGATCTATGATGACGTAGTCTGGCATTCTGAAAGTCCCAACGACGTTTTTCACTCCAGCGAAATCGATGGCATTCTTTCCACCAACGGAAGCGTCCACCTGAGCCAGAAGTGTTGTCGGATAGAAAGAAAGTCCCACTCCCCTTTTGAACGTGCTCGCCACAAAGCCAGTGAAGTCGGTGAGAGCACCTCCTCCGACACCCGCTATGGTCTTTCCCCTGGGAAAGTCCATCCTCACAAGTTCGTAGTACGCTCTGGAGACATGCTCCAGCGTCTTCACTTCCTCTCCATCCGGAAAAAGAAGCCGATTCTCTGGAAGGTACCTTCCGTATATCTTCTCCACCCTCTCCGTGGTGAAAACCAGCTCTTCGTTCCTCACCCTCTTGAAACCACCGAGGATGATCTTCACCAGGTGTGGTTTTTCTATCGTTGAGATTTCTTTCTCGTCCAGAGCCTCCAGCACAACGAGTGCGGTTGTTTCCCACTCGTTCAACTTGGAGGTGTCGATCCCTCTAAACTCCGTGTAGAACTGTTTTCTCCTTTCCCAGATCTCTCGTATTCTCTCTTTTCCTTCTCTCAGAAGAGGCCTGTTCTCTGTTGTTACTCTTTCCATCAACACTTCAGGGGGAGCGTAGAGAAAGAGAGTCTTCTCTTTCTTCAAAAGCTCCCTGTTCTCTGGATCGATCACAACACCTCCACCCGTTGCCACGACCACGTTGTCTCTTTCCACAAGTTCCCTAAGAAGTTCTTTCTCTTTCAATCGGAAGTACTCTTCACCGTCTTCTTCGAAAATCCTTCGAACTCTTCTTCCCTCTCTTCTTTCTATCTCTTCGTCCATATCTATGAACTGAAGGTCGAGCACCTCGGAAACCCTTTTACCGATCGTACTCTTTCCAGAACCCATCATCCCAACGAGGAAGATTCTCATTCCCGAACCTCCTTTTCAGGTCGTCGATGTTTCCATCGCCCAGGTGTTCGAGCAAGGCGTCCGAAATCACCACAGCGAGCGCGGCTTCACACACGACGGAAGCGGGAGGAACGGCCGTCACGTCAGATCTCACGTACGGTGTTTTCGCCGGTTCCATTGTTCTCAAATCAACGGAGTTCAACGGCTTTCCTGTGGTAGGAATGGGTTTCACGAAGACGTTCACCCACACGTCTTCTCCGTTGGTGATGCCCCCTTCTATTCCTCCCAGATTGTTTGTTCTTCTCTTTATCCTGCCGTCTTCCAGTTCGAACTCATCCAGATAGTCAAAGCCGTACCACATCTCTTCACTTCCAATCACCACTCCCTTCACAGCGGGAATGGCAAAAAAGAGGGAACCTATCTTCGAGTCGAGCTTTTTGAAAAGATCGGAGTAGCTCCCGATGCCTGCCGGGACACCTCTTGCAATGACCTTCACCTTGCCGCCGAGGGTGTTTCCCTCTTCTTTCGCCCTGTCGATCTCGGAGATCATTCCTTCCGTTGCCTCTGGATCTGGACAGAAAACGGCCGATTCGTCCCTCTTTCTTCTCAACTCCTCAAAATTGTCTGGGATATTCTTCGCTTCCACGTTTCCAAGTCTTGTGACAAACCCGAGAACATCTATGTTGAACTCTCTGAGGAGACTCTTCAGAAGAGCACCCGCCGCCGTGAGAGCCACCGTCCATCTGGCACTGGATCGTTCCACGTAGACGTTCAGATCCGGCAGTTTGTACTTCACAAAGGCAGCGTAATCTATGTGACCCGGTCTCGGCACGCTCCGAACGTCTTTCACCGGGTTGCCCGCTTTGTTTGGAACGAGAATCGTCACCGGTGCTCCCGTTGTGATACCTCCCCACACTCCGGAGACGATCTCGAAGGCATCTTCTTCCATGCTCATCCTCTTTCCTCTACCGTAGCAATTTCTTCTCCTGAAAAGCTCTCTTCTTATGATTTCTTCGTCGATCTTCAAACCCGCAGGAATCCCTTCCAAAACCGCTATCATGTACTTTCCGTGGGAATCTCCCGCTATTGTGAGCCTCATCTCAGTACCTCCTCGAACACTTCTTTGAACGATCTTTCATCGTAGATTCCCCATATTTTGAGGTTCTCCATCGCCTGATAGTAAAACATGAGGTTTCCCTTTACAACGTGTTCCACTCCCAATCTCTTCGCATCAGAAACGAGAGGAGTCTCAAAGTACACCACGTCGTAAACAAGATACAGACCTTTCAAAGAAGCTTCGGAAACGGTCAGTTTCTCTCCCTTCATTCCAACGGAAGTGGTGTTGAAGAGACTCTTCGCCTTTTTCACAACCTCGTCGAGCTGATCGAGAGAGAAAATTTTCACAGGAAAATCGAGAGCCTTCGCCCTTTCGATCGTTCTGTTCACCACCCAGATGTCTTTCACGCCCATCTGGAGGAGAGCGTAGATCACAGCACGTGCGGCTCCGCCCGCTCCCACAACGACAACGGGTTCTTTCACCTCTACACCCTCGAGCGATTTCACAACGCCAACCCAGTCGGTGTTGTATCCCTTTCCCCGAAAGACGCAGTTCACGGCTTTTATTCTCTGCGCATCTTCAGATGGTTCGACGTACCGCATCACTCTTTCTTTGTGAGGAATTGTCGCGTTGAAACCATCGTATTCTTCGAGAATCCTTCTTATCTCCGTGTCGAAAGATTCAGGTGGTATCTCTTCCATACCGTACGAGTGGTTCATTCCCGCCCTTTTGAAATACTCGTTGTAAAGCCTTGGTGATATGCTGTGACTCACCGGATACCCTATGATGCAGAATTTCATGATATCACCACTCTCTCCAGCAGTTCGTAAAAGTTCGGGAAAGACACCGCCACGCATTCGTGATCTTTCACATCAACCCCCTCTTCACTCACGAGCCCTGCTATGGAAAAGAGCATAGCCATTCTGTGGTCGCCTTCTGGATCCACCGATCCACCTTTTATGCTCTGCTTTCCAACGATCTTGAAACCATCTTTGAACTCTTCTATTTCGACACCGAGCCGTTTGAAGTTTTCCACCAGAACCCTTATCCTGTCGGATTCCTTCTTTCTCAACTCCTCCGCGTTTCTCACAACCGTTTCTCCTTCCGCAAAAACACCGAGAAGCGCCACAAGAGGCAGTTCATCTATCATGAGAGGTACGAGGTGTTCGGGAACAACCACACCTTTCAGGTTTGGAGATGTCTCAACCCTCACAGTTCCTATCGGTTCAAGATTTTCTTCCGTGATCTCCCACTCCAGGTTGGCTCCCATGAGTTTCATAACTTCGAGGAGTCCCGTTCGGGTGGGATTCAGGCCAACGTCCGTTACTGTGATTCGAGCGTTGGGATGAATGGCGCCGAGAACCACGAAGAAAGCAGCCGACGAGATATCACCAGGGACTTTCATCGTGAAACCCCTGAAGGTAGCAGGCTCCAGAACCACACGTGTTCCCTCCACCTCGACGGGAACACCGAGGTTTTTGAGCATCCTTTCCGTGTGATCTCTGCTTTTTGCTGGTTCGATAACGATTGTTCGTCCGCTGGCTCTGAGCCCCGCCAGAAGAACCGCGCTCTTCACTTGAGCGCTCGCCACCGGTGTTTTATAGCTGATACCGGAAAGGTGATTTCCCTTGATAGCCATGGGAAGGTAGTTGTTCTGCCTCGCCATGAAACGCGCTCCCATCATCTCCAGAGGTTCGATCACTCTTCTCATCGGCCTTCTGGAAAGAGAAGAATCCCCGTAAAGCACTGTGAACATCTCGTATGAAGCAAGAACTCCACTCATCAACCTCGTGGTTGTTCCGGAGTTTCCACAGAAGAGAGGTTCTATTGGCTCAGCGAAGGGCTTCGGAAAGACCTTCATCTTTTCCCAATCGCCTTCAAAACGTGTACCGAGTTTTTCGAGAATATCGTGGGTTCTCTCTGTGTCGAGACACCTCAAGAGGTTGTACAGGGTGCTTTCCGTTTCCGCCAAAGCGGACAGAATGAGAGCCCTGTGAGTTATGGATTTGTCCGGAGGAACGCTCAGCACTCCTTCAACCTTCTTCGCCGGAAGTACCTTCAAGATATCACTTCCCTTATCACTTTTTTCAGGTTTTCGAAATCCTCTTTCTCTGTGAGATGATATAAAACATTCAGAAAGTTTCTTGCGTTCTCCAGGTATTTGAGGATGTTTTCTTTATTATATCTGATCATATCCAGCGCCATCTCCATGTTCTGTTTCGAAAGTCTCGTGTTGGAAAGATAACCAGGTCCCGCGTATTCTTCAAAGGGTTTCCCTACGTACCGTGCGCTCAGTGAGATCAAGTACTGAACGTGGCTCACCGCAGCGACGATCTCGTCGTGGATCCTGTAGTCTATCCACAAAGGTCTGGCACCAAGATCTTTCACGATGTTTTCAATCATCCCATCCTCTTTTCCGTCGAGAGAGCAGAGAAAGAAGATCTTTCCGTCGAACATTTCTCGATCCCAACCTGATTTTCCCTTTCGTTCGTTTCCGGCCATGGGATGTCCTCCTGTGAAGTTCAATCCCCTCTCTCTGGCTATTTCCATGAAAGGTGTCTTCACGCTCGCCACATCGAGAATCTTCCCTGAAAAGTCCGTTTCTTTCAGGAATCTCTCCTCGACGCTCATGGGAAGCGCAAGAACGAGAAGGTCTGTATCGTAGAGATCGCTTTCCTTTGAAACAGTTTCTATTCCGTTTTCTTCCAATGCTTTCATCGTTTCTTCATCTCTGTCGAAGGCTGTGACATGATGCTTTTCTTTCAATTTAAGTGCGATCGATCCACCGATGCATCCCGCTCCGAGCACAGAAATTTTCAATTCACCTTCACCCCCAGGGCATCAGCGAGTTTCTTCATTTCCTGAACCAGTTCCTTGAAGAGCTCGAAGTCAAGACTCTGTTTTCCATCCGAAAGTGCCTTCTCCGGCTCCGGATGAACCTCCACAATGATTCCATGAGCTCCAACCGCTATAGCGGCCCGGGAGAGTGGAATAACGAGGTCTCTTCTTCCCCCAGAGTGGCTCGGATCCACCAGAATGGGAAGATGGGATTCCTTTCTGATTATAGGAACAGCGGATATATCGAGTGTGTTCCTCGTGGCCTTTTCGAACGTTCTGATTCCCCTTTCACACAGTATGATCTTCGTGTTTCCAGAGTTTGCGATGTATTCAGCGGAGAGAAGGAACTCTTCGATGGTGTTCATGAAACCCCTTTTCAGAAGAACGGGTTTGTTGTAGCTTCCCGCTTTAGAGAGCAATCTGAAGTTCTGAGCGTTTCTCGCTCCTATCTGAATGATATCAGCGTACTCGGCCACTTTTGGAAGATCGTCTTCTCCGAGAGCCTCCGTCACCACGTACATACCGTACTTGTCGGCAGCTTCTCTCAGGTACTCCAACCCTTTCTCTCCGAGTCCTTGGAAAGAGTAAGGAGATGTTCGAGGCTTGTAAGCCCCTCCCCTCAAAACCTTGACACCGAGTTCGCTCAAAAAGTGCGCGGTTTCCATGAGCATTTCCCTGCCCTCAACTGAGCACGGTCCCGCTATGATGGTGAAGTAGCCGTTTCCTATCTTCACATCTCCGAGGTCGATCACCGTGTCCTCCGGATGGAACTCACGAGAGACGAGTTTGTAAGGCTTGAGCACCCTCACAACGCTTTCCACACAGTCCAAAGATTCGAACTTGTCCGCCACCACGTACCTATCGTCCCCGATGATCCCAATAACCGTTCTTTCCTGACCTTTGGAAATGTGACACTTCAAGTTGTAACTCTCAGCCAACTTCACCACCTTCCTTATATCTTCTTCTGTGGAACCGGGTTTCAAAACGACTATCATAGATCTACCACCTCCTACGGGATTTTGGTAATAAAAAAAGGGCTCCGCTGCCCGGAGCCCTTCAGTGTTTTCTATCGCTCCGGGCAGATACCGAAAGAGGCACCTGCCCGGAGCGGTCGCACTCACGGACAGGTGCCCCTGTTAAACCAAAAGTAATAATAATTGTGTTCAATCGATTTGAGACATATTATTCTTCCACATCGCATAACCTTTCACCCCTGTTTGGTTACTATTCTAACAAACAACGCTGGAAAAATCAAGTGGGAAGCTCTTTTCCCCTCAAAGCTACCAGAAGCAGCACAGCGACCAGAAAAGAAAGCGCTCCGACAATATAGTAAAGAAAATGGACCGGCACTCTATCAACGAGGTATCCGTAGAGAACCGATCCGAGCGGAGTGACTCCGTTTGCTACGAGAATGAGGAAAGAAAAGGCCCTCGCTCTGATGTGAGAAGGTGTCATCTTTTGAAACGCCGTGTCCAGAGGAACGTTGATGATGGGATTCAAAAAACCCATTATCAGGAACGTGATGAAAAACAGCGAGAAAAGAACCAGTCTGTTCAAGGAAAAATCAGGCATGACGAGAAAGCCAAGGAAGACGATGGGAAGTTCAAAAAGAAAGATAGAAATCTTCATGGCCTTCCACATGTTCTTCTTTGACAGGTACGATGCGATCAGAAAGTTCCCAAGAAGCGCCCCTAAGGTGAAGGAAGTCTCCAGGAAACCAAATTCCTGAGCCGAAAATTTCATCACTTCCCTGATCGTGTAAGGATACACCACCATGAACAGCGGAGAGATGAGCAGATTCAGAAAAAGTGCGAAGATCAGAATGGTTCGTATGAGCTCGTGGTTCCAGATGAAGAGAAATCCTTCTTTGAGATCTTCAAGGATCTGAGAGAATTTTGCTGGCTTTTTCTCCACCTTTCGGCTGTAAACGATGAAGATCTCACTGATAGCAGAGAGGACAAAAGACACCCCATTCACAAGAAAAACGATCGCTATACCGTAGAATCCGTAGATCACTCCTCCCAGTGCGGGGCCCAGGATCTGTGGAAAGATCCTCACCATACCCATGATGGAGTTGGCTCTCATGAGAAAATCCTGAGGAACGATATCGGGAAACATCGCACCTGTCGGTATGTCGAAGAGATTGTCCATGACAGCCATCGCTATCTGAGAAACGTAGAGAACGGGAAGGGTGACGGAGTTTCTGAACGCAAGAAGGGCCAGAAAACAGATGAGAAATCCCCTCAGAAAATCCATCGAGACCATGAGAAACTTTCTATCTCCCCTGTCTCCCACGATCCCGGCTATGGGTGTGAAAAGGATCCTCGGAACCATGTAGGCTACGGTCATCAGGGCAACAGCAGATCCAGAGTGTGTCAGATCCAGTACAAAAAGAGGAATCGCAACCGCCTGAATGGAACTTCCAAGAATCGATACGAACCTTCCGAGGGCAAGAAGGAAGAAGTTCCTCTTCCAGTGTAAGAGCTCATTCACAGTACTCCCTCCTCATCGATCCTGAAGACTTCCAGGTACCATTGCACTGGATGTTTCTGTGACACCCAGTTCCCAAACCGCCGGTGAAGATGGAGCTGTCTCTACAGTAGAAAAAAACAGCACATACAGCCATATCAAAGAAAACAACATCACCACAAGAATCGTCGAAACCATCAGATACACCTTCATGGAAGATCATTCTTTTCCTTCGACCTTCTTCTTGGAAGAAACAGAGATGTTACTGATGAAAGGAGAGACCATTTTCAAAATACCGCTGACGAAGAAGTTCGATATCCTCGCGATATCACCTTCCACCACCGGTGTTTTCCCTGATTCTTTGACGCCGATGAGAGCGAGATCTCCCTTCACCGTTCCTCCATCGAATTCGATCTTTCCGCCGATGACGGCAAGATCACCTTCCACCTCTCCGGAAAAGAACGTTTCACAGTTGATGAGCGCAAGATCTCCTTTGATTTTTCCCCTTATGATCGCTTTCTTTTTAGAAAGGACGAGATCTTCTTCCACTATCTCGTTTTCGCCGAGGATGTAGTCGCCCTCCCGTTCAGAAAAATCACCTTTTGGCCCGATTTCTTCTCTTTCCTTTTCCTGTACCGCCTTTATCAGCATCTCCCCTTCTTCTGGACTGATTTCTCCCCTTGCCACAGCTTCCAGGATCTTTCTGATCTCCTCAGACATCGCTCTCTCCTCCTTTTTTCCTCTTCTTCAGAATTTCCAAAGCTTCCTCAACGCTGATCTTCCCTTCTTTCACCTGCTTGAAGAGATCCTCTTCTGCAGCTTCTTCCTCCACTTCTCCAAGGGGTTGGAGATTCATCTTCTCCAGGATTCTCTCCAGCTTCCCCCTCAAGGCGAAATAGCCCTGTCCTGTGTAACGCTCTATCTCCTTCAAATTCCCACGCGCCTTGAAGAATAGAATCACGAACTCGAGTTCATCTTTGTCGAGAAAATCGAACGGGCTCGCTTTGAAATGTCCCCGCACAGTGACATCGTCTCTTTTGCAGTGAAGCTCTGTAACTATCATTTCTTTTCCGCAGACCGGACACTTGGGCAACATATTTTGTCACCTCCTGCAAAATATTTTAGACTATCACCAAATATTTTGTCAAGTCCCCAAAAATTTTTCTGTGAGGATTCTTATTGCTCCCTTCTTCACCGTGAAATGAGTCTTTCTTTACATATAATTAGCGTTACCTTATTTGACTCTTAATCTCCCGATGATACACTTACACATGAAAAATGAGAGTAATTCTCAAAAAGGAGGTGAGGAAAATGTTTGTGTTGATACCGGTAGATGTGTTGATAGCCATTCACAGCGAGAAGATAGGACAGAAAAGGAACAGATAATTATTAATTCTTATTTTGTGCTTAATATTCCGATGCTACATTTACAGGCGAAGGATGATGATATCTGAAAGGAGGTGAAGAAGATGTTAGAACTGATACCGCTGGATGTGGTCATAGAGATTTTTGGTGGAAAAACACAGGAAAACAGAAAGAAGAATAACAAAAAGTAAGTGCCGTACCCCTGCGTCCCCATTTTTTAACCAGGCCTCGAAACGAGGCTTTTTTTGTTTTAAAATACATAGGGTGATACTGTGTTTCTTCCCACAACACGTGAGGAAATGAGAAAATTAGGCTGGAAAGAGCTCGATATCATCCTTGTCACAGGCGACGCTTATGTGGATCATCCCTCCTTCGGTGTTGCCTTCATCGGTCATTATCTCGTCTCTCATGGCTTCAAAGTGGGGATCATCGCTCAGCCAGACTGGAGAACAGAGAAAGACATCACACGCCTTGGAAGGCCTCGTCTTTTCTTCGGTGTCACCGCTGGAAACGTTGACTCGATGGTGGCGAATTACACGGCCTCGAAGAAAAAAAGAAAAACGGACGACTACACACCGGGTGGAATCGGTGGAAAAAGACCCGACAGGGCAACCATCGTCTATACGAATCTCATCAAGAGATTCTTCCCGGAAGTTCCCGTTGTCCTTGGTGGATTGGAAGCGAGCCTCAGAAGGTTCGCACACTACGACTGGTGGAGCGATAGAGTGAGAAAGTCTGTTCTCGTCGATTCAAAGGCAGATCTCCTCGTCTATGGAATGGGTGAAAAGGCAGTTCTTGGGATCGCACAGATCCTTTCCAGAACGGGTGATATAGAAAAGTGCAAAAGTATTCGTGGAGTCGTCTGGTGGGCCTCTCAAAAACCCGAAGAAGGCATCGAACTGCCCTCTTACGATGAAATCTCAGAGAATCCCGAAAAATACGCCGAAGCATTGAAACTTCAGACCTGGTACACTGATCCATACAAGAACATTCCGATCTACCAGAGGCAAGACACGAGGTACGTGGTGCAGAATCCACCCCAGCCACCGCTCAGCCAGGAAGAACTCGACCGGCTCTACCTTCTCCCTTTCGAAAGAGAAGTTCATCCGTTTTACGCAAAGATGGGAAAAGTGAAAGCGATAGAGACGGTGAAGTTCTCGATAACGGCTGTGAGAGGTTGTTTCGGAAACTGTTCTTTCTGCGCCCTCACACAGCATCAGACAACTCACGTCTCCTACCGCAGCAAAGATTCCATTCTCGAAGAAGTGAGGATCCTCACGAAGAAAAAGGACTTCAAAGGCACCATCACAGACGTTGGAGGACCGACTGCGAACCTCTACGGTTCGGGCTGTTCCATCAGAGAAACGAAAGGACAGTGCCAGAAGTTCTGTTTGTATCCCATCGTGTGCAAGGTTGTCCGACCGAACCACGACGAATTCATCTCTCTTCTCGAGTCGATCAGGCAAATTCCAGGTGTCAGAAACGTCTTTGTCTCTTCAGGAATCAGACACGACTTTGTCTTTGCCGAAAAAGACCCAGATGTCTTCATAAGGGAACTCGTGAAGTACACCCCGGGACAGCTGAAACTCGCCCCCGAACACGCTCATCCAAAGGTGCTATCTCTGATGAGAAAACCGCCTGTGGAACTGTTTCTCGAGTTCAAAAAACGCTTCGAAACACTCGCAAAGAAGATGGGAAAGAGAAAGTATGTGATCGGCTACTTCATAGTGGGACACCCGGGAGAAGGCTGGAGGGAGAACAATTACTTGAGAGACTTCATACTCAAACACCTCGGGTACTTTCCCCAGCAGATCCAGATCTTCACACCTACTCCCGGAACGGTGAGCACCGCGATGTACTACTCTGGTGTGGATCCCTTCACAGGTGAAAAGGTCCACGTCGAAAGATCGCTGAAGGTGAGAAACAAGATGAAGGAGAACGTGCTGTTCAAAAAGAAGGGGAGGGAAAAGAGATGAGACTCACTGTCTTCCTTTTGATCTTTCTTGGTGTGATGGTGTTTGGTGCCTTCGATCAGGAAGCGTTTCTCTTCGTTCAGCATCTCACCGCTGAAAACTTCGAATCGGCTTTGAATATGTGTTCCAATCAGGTAAAAGCACAGCTCAGTGTCCAGAGCCTTTTGAACATCTGGAACTCTCTGAAAGCACAGCTCGGTGACTTCAGAGAAATCACTGGATACGAAAAAATCACCCAGGGTGAATACGAGATCTACAACTTCACTCTGAGGTTCGAAAGAGGAGAAATCTCAGCACTTGTCACCATGGACAGAGAAGGAAAAGTCGCCGGACTCTTCTTCAAACAGGCTACAAAGACAGAGTACGAACTTCCAGACTACGTGGACCCGGAGAGCTTCGAGGAGAAGGATATCACCGTGAACGGCCTTCCCGGGAAGATCACGATCCCAAAAGGAAACGGACCGTTCCCAGCTGTTGTCCTCGTGCACGGCTCTGGACCGAACGACATGGACGAAACCATCGGTCCAAACAAGATATTCAAGGACATCGCGTACGGTCTGTCTTCGAAGGGTATCATCGTTCTCAGATACCACAAAAGAACGTTCGTCGAGAAAGTGGACCCCACCACCTTGACCGTCGAAAAAGAAGTCATAGAAGACGCACTGGAAGCGGTGAAGATACTCAAAGAGAGAAAAGACGTCTCCCGAGTTTATATGCTGGGACACAGCCTCGGTGCGATGCTCACACCGGAGATAGCGGAAAGATCGAAGGCAGACGGTGTTGTCATGATAGCACCGCCCGCAAGACCGCTCGAAGAAGTCATGGAAGATCAGTTGAAATATCTTCAGTCTCTGGGTCTTGCAAGCAACGTAGAAGAAACTCTGAACATTCTGGAAAAACTCAAAAGAAAAGAGATTCCTCCAGATGAATTCGTCCTTGGAGCTCCCGCGAAGTACTTCTACGACTTGAGAGAAAGAGATCCTGTTTCAATTGCGAAGAGACTAACCATCCCCATGCTTTTGATCTTCGGCGGCAGAGACTACCAGGTGACTGAAAAGGACCGAGAAATCTGGTTGAAGGAACTTTCAGGCAGGGAAAATGTGAAAATACTCGTCTTCGACGATCTCAATCACCTGATGATTTCAGGAGAAGGAAAATCAACGCCGGTTGAATACATGAAGAAAGGTCACGTTGACAAAAGAGTAATAGATGAGATCGCCAGGTGGATGGTAAAATAACAGGAAAGGAATTCGGAGGGAAAAGCGTGAGGATCTACGATCCGTTTAGAAAGAAATGGATAGAAGAAGAAATAGAAACACCCTTTCCCTCGAAAGGATTGGTTGCCACGTTTCCCTTTGTCGATCTTCACGTTCATGTTCGTCTCAACGGTGGAGAAGATTACAGCTCCTTAGAAGAAGCCTCCCTTGTGGGAGGCTTTTTTAAAGTGGTGGTACAGCCCAACACAAAGCCGCCCATAGAAAGCAAAGAAGTTCTGGAAAGACATCTGGATCTCTCCAGAAACAGAGCGGTCGAGTTTCTCTTTGCCGTTTCTCCCTTCGGATCGATCGAAGCTGAAGGAGAAAGAGTGGTGGGCTTTTCAACGGACGGCATAGAGTGCGACTACCCTACACTCATTGAAACAATGAAAAAGAAAAAGAAAGCCCTCTGGTTCGACCACAGCCAGATGTACGAGGTGGATGGAATCTTCTACGAGGGGGCTCCTTTGCCGTTTCAGAAAAGACCGAGATCGAACGAAGCGATAGCCATAACACGAACCGTTTTGACGGGCCTTGAGTACGGATTCGAAAGATTCCACATCCAGCACGTAACAACGAAGTACTCCGTAGAAGTGATATCGTTTTTGAAGAATCTAGCAAAGGTCAGCTGTGAAGTAACACCACACCATCTGTTTTTCTGCTACGAAGACATCAAAAACACGAACTTCAAGATCAACCCTCCTCTCGGATCTCCAGAAGACAGAAAAGCTCTCATCGAAGCCGTGAAGAAAGATGTGATCGATGTTTTAGCGACAGATCACGCGCCACACCACGAAAAACCAGACGATTTTCTCACCGCTCCTTACGGCTCAACATCCATAGAAATCGCCTTTCCTGCCTATTACACAGCCCTAGGTGATCTCGAACTCGTCGTAGAAAAACTCACGAAAAAGCCCCTCGAAGTGCTTGGTGTTGAAGCTCGTCTCACAGAAGATACTCTTGTGTTCATCGATCCGAAGGCGGAGTTCATCGTGGATGCAAAAAAATTCAAAAGCAAAGGGAAGAATTCCATGTTCGACGGTGTCAGACTGAAGGGAAAAGTGGTCGCTCTTAAACTCAAAGGAAGATGGGTGATGATAGATGGAGAGGTTATTGCTGACCAAAAAGAAAACGATTAGAGTGAACGAGGATACCTGGATCGTTCTCTTCGAGGAACGGATTGATTTCTCTCCAGGACAGTTCGTCATGCTGGAGACACCGAAACTCGTCAGAAAGCCTTTCGTTCTCGGATACTGGGAAGATCACACGGCGATCTCCGTTCAGGTGAAGGGAAAGGGAACGAAGTGGATCGTCGAAGAAGCAGAGAAGATAAAAGGTCACGGTCCTCTTGGAAACGGCTTCGAAAAGCCTGGAAAAGGCCTTCTCATCATCTCTCCCACATGCCTCACAATGGCCGAAGCGCTTCGAAAGAAGATGAACGTAGATGTACTCGTGGGAAGCAGAACTCCCTTCCAGATACCGCTCGAACACGAAACGGCCGTTGGTGATGAGGAGTTTTTGAGAAAACTCTCCTCCACGGGAGAGTACGACTGGTACCTCGTCTCCGGTTCTCGGGGAATGGAAAAAGTCTGCTGGGAACACCTGAGAGGAAAAGAAGTTTACTTCTCGCTCGAAGAATACATGGGATGCGGAATAGGAGCGTGTAAGTCCTGTGCCGTCTTCACAAAAGAGGGTGTGAAACACGTCTGCACCGATGGCCCCATATTCAGAGGTGATGAACTGTGCTGGAGCTGAAACCTCCCCTTGTTCTTCTCTCCGGTCCTGCCGGCTTTGGAGAGTATCTGAAGCTCATGGATCACAGATACGTGGGCGGTGTTTTGCTGAAAACCGTCACGCTCCATCCGAAAGAAGGAAACCCCACTCCTAGAATGGCAGACAGCGATTTCTACGTGATAAACAGGATCGGACTGGAAAATCCCGGAATACACGCGTTCGTTGAAAACGTTCCAGAACTTCCTGTTCCCATGATCGCAAGTCTCGGCGGTGATTCTTTCGAGGAGTATCTGGAAGTGGCCCGTGTGTTCAAGAAAGTAGCAGACAGATTCCATGCGGTGGAGTTCAATTTCTCCTGTCCGAACGTGAAAGAAGGAGGACTCTCCATAGTCAAAAACGCGGAAGAGTGGAAGAAACTCCTGAACACACTCAGAAAGGAACTTCCCGACTCCTTCCTGATAGCGAAAGTGGGAGTAGAGGGTATCTTTGTGGAAGACGCCGCGGAGTTTGTGATGAAAACAGGGTGGGACGGAATCACGCTCGTGAACACGGTGAGGGGGTTGCATTTTGAAAAAGACACGATGATCTTAGGAGGACTTTCTGGTCCCGTGCTGAAACCGATCGCCCTCAGGGCAGTGTACGAAGTGAAGAAAAGATTCCCAGAACTCTTTGTGATAGCAAGTGGTGGCGTGTACTCCGTGAAAGACGCAGAAGAATTCTTAAAAGTGGGAGCGGACGTGATAGGGGTCGGAAGCGCTCTCTTCAAAGATCCTGGTGTTGTGGAAGAAATTGGAAAATATCTGCTGGAGGTGAAAAGATGATACCTGTTCTCAGTCTGGACATGGAAGATCCTATCAGATTCATCGACGAAAACGGCAGTTTCGAAGTGGTGAAGGTGGGTCACAACCTCGCCATACACGGGAAAAAGATCTTCGACGAGCTCGCAAAGAGAAATTTGAAGATAATCCTCGACCTGAAGTTCTGCGATATCCCTTCAACGGTGGAACGTTCCATAAAGAGCTGGGATCACCCGGCGATCATAGGTTTCACAGTTCACTCCTGCGCTGGATACGAAAGCGTGGAGAGGGCTCTCAGTGCAACAGACAAACACGTGTTCGTTGTGGTGAAACTCACTTCCATGGAAGGATCCCTCGAGGATTACATGGACAGGATAGAAAAACTGAACAAGCTTGGGTGTGATTTCGTGCTTCCCGGTCCATGGGCAAAGGCTCTGAGAGAGAAGATAAAAGGCAAAATTCTCGTTCCCGGCATCAGAATGGAAGTGAAAGCAGACGATCAAAAGGACGTCGTAACGCTCGAAGAGATGAAGGGAATAGCGAATTTTGCTGTGCTCGGAAGAGAGATCTACCTGAGCGAAAATCCCAGAGAAAAGATCAAAAGGATAAAGGAGATGAGACTGTGATAAAGGAAATCCTCGAGAAAACCGGTGCTTTGATGGAAGGGCACTTCATTCTCTCTTCCGGGAAACACTCCTCAAGATACGTGCAGTGCGCACGTCTTTTCGAGTTTCCAGAGTACGGCGACGTCGTGGGAGAAGAATTAGCAAAGCTTCTGAGGAAGTACGATGTTGAAACAGTAGTGGGTCCCGCAATGGGGGGAGTAATACTCTCGTACGTCGTTGCAAGGTACCTGAAAGCGAGGTCGTTGTTCGCGGAAAGAGAAAACGGAGTGATGAAACTAAGAAGGGGTTTTTTCGTGAAACCTGGAGAAAAAGTAGCGGTAGTTGAAGACGTGGTGACCACGGGTGGTTCTGTGAAGGAAGTGATAGAGCTCTTGAAAGAGTATGGAGCAAACGTGGTGTGTGTGGGTTCCATCATCGATCGCTCCGGCGGAAAAGTGGACTTTGGAGTTCCGTTCGAAAGTCTTCTGAAGCTCGACCTTCCGGTTTACGATCCTGAAGACTGTCCACTCTGCAAACAGGGAATCCCGGCAGAAAAACCGGGAAGCAGGGGATTGAAATGATAATAAAAGGTGCCCTGGTGTGGAGCGGAAAGGAGTTCGTTCAAAAAGATCTGTTCGTGGAAAACGGAGAATTCGTCGAAAAATCGAGTGAACCTGTCATCGATGCGAAAGGATACTTCCTCGTTCCTGGCTTTGTCGATTCACACGCACACGTTGTGGGAACGGGCTTTTCGAAACTCAGTGTCCAGTTCAACGATTGGGACGAGCTCTTCGAAAGAGACCTCACCGGTGAAGTCGTGGTGGGAAGAGGCTGGTTTGAAGAACCAGACGGATCGGTTGTTGAGAGACTGGACAGAATCGAAGTGCCTGTCTTTCTCATAAGACGGTGCGGTCACAAAGCGTTTCTCAACAAAAAAGCGATGGAGGTTCTGGGAGTCGAAGAAAGGTATCTCGTAGAGAACTTGGAAAAGATCTACGAGTACGTCTTCAAAGAGAAAATGGCCGAATTCTACAGGGTTGGAGAAGAGGAATTTCTCAAACACGGTGTGACTTTTGTTCAGAGCGACGATCTTTACGGTGTGAGCGTGGAAAGGCTTCTTTCCATTATAAAACACTCCAGAATCAGACTCTTCGAGAAGCTGAAACCAAAGGATCTAAAACCCGAACACTTCGGAGATCTCAACGAGAGAGTACACGTTAAAGGTGTCAAAGTCTTCATGGACGGCTCCCTTGGAGCAAAAACGGCTCTCATCTCCGGTGAATACGACGACGGAACACAGGGTGTGCAACTTCTCACAGAAGAAAGACTCGAAGAACTGTCTCGCTTCTGCGACGAACACGATCTAATTCTGAACGTTCATGCCATAGGGGACAGGGCGGTGAGTCTTGTTCTCGATGTTCTCGAAAGACACCGCGGTCACAGAATCATCCACGCTCAGTTCGTTCAAGAAAAAGATCTACAGCGAGCAAAAAACACCACTTTTTCCGTTCAGCCTCATTTCTTCTTCGAAGACCAGCCCCTTTTGGAGAAGGTGAAGGTGAACGCGCTTCACTACCCGTTCTATAGAATGTTCAAAGCGGGTGTTTCCATCTCCTTCTCTTCGGATTCCCCCGTTTCACCGTGTGATCCAAAATATATCGCAGAACACGCGCTCAAAATGGGTTTTTCCAGAGGAGAAACGTTCTATCTGATGACGGAAGCGGGGGCAAGCCAGGTAGGAATAAAAACAGGAAGGATAGAAGCAGGGTACAGAGCAGATTTCTGCCTCTACGAAAGAGATCCACTTCTTTTCGAGGACGATCCCGTTGCGGTGTTCGTGGAGGGGGTGAAGATTTATGAGAAAAACGGATCCTCTCATTGACATTTTCAAGAAGAACAAAGAGAGAATCGATATCCTTGGAAAAGCATGGGATATCTTTTATTTTGAAGGAAGAGCTCCCGATGTAGGTAAAAGGCGCGAGAATTTCATAGTTGAGATGCTAAGAAAAGAACTTCCACACCTCATAAAATCCGTTAATCAAGCCCTGGACACAGAAAGAAACTGGGATATTGAAATAACTTTTCAAGACGGCTCAACAAAGAGGTACAGTATAAAAACAACTGAAGGATTTTCCAAGTTGGGGGAGTACTATTCACTCCCGAACAGCAACACAAACCCACGTGGTTTCGGATTGAAGAGTTCCACTGTAAGAAGACTGATCGAGCTTTCAAAAGAAGAGGGAAATTATCTCGAAATCGATTACAAACCTTTTCCCGCTGAATTGATGCCCAAAGCGAAAGAAGAATAAAATATCACCAGTGATCTTCAAAAAGAGTAGGTTTGCTGAGAATATCCTTTACTCTCTCTTCGGCCTTTTTTACGTATTCGGGATTTATCTCTATTCCAACAAAATGCCGCCCTGTTTTAACGGCAGCTACACATGTTGTCCCTACACCGGCAAAAGGATCGAGAACAACATCTCCTTTAAAGGTGTAGAGCTGTATACAACGGTAGGGAAGTTCTTCAGGGAAGGGAGCAGGATGTCCTACTCTCTTAGCTGACTCTGGGGGAAACTTCCAAACACTCCTTGTGAATTCTAAAAATTCTTCTCTTGTTATTGTTGATTCTACTTCTCTATCACTGGGTTTTCTTCGCTTTAGATCTCCTTTACTCATTACAATGATATACTCGTGTTGATCCCTTAGCACAGGATTCACAGGCGACATCCACGAACCCCATGCAGTCGAAGAACCGCTCACCGCTTCTCCTTTGTCCCAAATGATCTCTCCACGTATCAAAAAGCCTATCTTTTCAAACAAATGGATGAGATACGCATGGAGCGGAATGTAAGGTTTTCTTCCAAGATTTGCTACATTGAAACAGACTCTTCCACCCCAGACGAGAATCCTGTACACTTCCTTCATGACCTCTTCTATGAATTCAAGGTATTCATCAAGAGTCATGTCTTCATCGTATTCTTTCCCTACATTGTACGGAGGTGAAGTTACCATGAGATGTATCGAACGATCAGGTATTTTTTTCAGAACTTCTCTGGCATCTCCCTCAATGACTTTGTCTAAGAGATTTTCAGGAAGTGGGTTCTCGATGAAATCTTCCTCTGAAGGTTTTGGAAGGGAAAAGTTGGAATAGATCGCTCTACTATAAAATGGAGACGAATCGTGGCTTTCCCTGCCTTTTACTCCAAACGAACTGGTTCTTGTTGATCTTCTTCTCTTCACAATGTCATCCCCTGGGGATAGGAAAATAGAAAATGGAGCAGGCGGTGGGACTCGAACCCACACCCTCCGCCTTACCAAGGCGGCGCTCCACCGCTTGAAGCTACGCCTGCTCGCCTCTGTGGTTATTTTAACACACGAACCTTTTCTATTCAAGATATTTCCTGATAACCCTTTTCTTTCAAAATTCGGATCACTTCTTTATTCACCACGTACCTTGGTATTCTACCTTTGAAGAAATCCACAATAGATTGGGCGGCCATCATGTTCATTCTGAAGATGGCTTCCTTTGTGTGTGCACCTATATGCGCCGTGGTGATGAGATTGGGACATTCGAAAAGAGGTGAATTGGTATCTGGAGGTTCTTCAGAAAAGACGTCCAAGGCTGCACCCGCTATTCTTCCTTCTTTCAAAGCTTTCACAAGCGCTTCTTCATCCACCAGCTCTCCGCGGGAGGTGTTGATCAAAAAAGCAGATTTCTTCATGAGTGAAAGTTCTCTTTCTCCTATCATGTTCTTTGTGCTTTCGTTCAGCGGAACATGGAGTGAGACGAAATCGCTTTCCTTCAAAAGCTGTTCCAGATCATCAACAGGGGTGGCTTCCAGTAATCTAACACTATCTTTGCTCACGTAAGGATCGTAGACCAGTACGTTCATTCCAAGGCAGACAGCCTTTTTAACCACTTCTCTTCCTATCGAGCCAAACCCCACCATACCCAGTATTTTTCCAGAAACTTCCTGTCCCACCGTTCCTTCCCATCTTCTTTCGAGAAACAGTTTGTTATGAGCCCATACAAGTCCCCTACTCAGTGCGAAGATGAAAGCGATTGTAAGTTCCGCAACAGAAAGGGAATTCGCACCGGCTGTGATGGTAACGGGAATACCTTTCTTCGTGGCAGCTTCCAAATCTATGTTGTCCACTCCCACACCGTGCTTTGCTATGATCTTGAGACTGGAGTTTTCTACCATTTCCGCTGTTAGAGGGTTTGTCCCCACGATCAAAGCATCTGCTTCTCTCAAGACATCGGGGTCTATAGTATCAGACCTTATTATTTCGAAACCTTCCTTTCTGAGGAATTCGACAGGTTCCTGAGAGTACTTTCCGAAGGTTCGTGTCACGATCAATATTTTTTTCATATCTTCCCCCTCCAGGTTCAGTACTTCAATTCTGAGACTGCGAGTCTACTCTTGTTGAGATTTTCTATTGCCCTTGGATCTCTTGCTGCTAAGAGTGTGTATATCGTGTCAAGAATCACAAGCTGGACTATCCTCGAAGTCATTGCATCGGTTCTTATTTTCGTTTCTTTCGTATTGGTGGCAAGAACAACATCTGAGTACTTCGCGAGCGTGGATTTTCTGTTTCCTGTGATTGTAACAACTGGCATTTTCATTTCTTTCGCTTTCTTAGCGAAGTTCACCACGGAGATCGTTTCTCCAGTGTGCGATATGGCAACCAGCAGATCGCTTGGTGAGGCTGTGGCAAGAATGGCTGCTATGATGTGTTCATCGTTGGAAAACAGACAGTTTTTTCCAATTCTTGTGAATTTATGAAACGCATCGAAGGCAACGGCGGCCGAAGCTGCAAAACCAATGAATATGATCCTCTGAGCGTTTTTGAACAGATCGACGGTTCTTTCAATGGAATCGATATCCAGCCAGTTCAGTGTGTCTAGAATGGCTCTCACCGTTGCTTTGAATATCTTTTCCGTGATGGTTTTCGTATCGTCCTCACTTGAGACATCTTCGTAGACGATCTCGAGCGGTGCCCTGGAGATACTCTGGGCTAAAAGCACCTTGAACTGCTGAAAGCTGTTTAACCCCAGTTTTTTGTAAAACTTCACGACGGAAGCTTCACTTTTTACACCGGCTTTCATGCTGAGATCACTGATGGAGCTTTCTATGATACTCCTCGGATCTGCCAGAACGACATCTGCGATTTGTTTTTCCGCATTCGTGAACTCATCGTATTTTTCCTTTATCCTCTGAATAACATCCACACTAAGACCTCCTCACACAGCGGTAGAACCTCCATCTATGTTTATGATACTGCCCGTCATAAATCCGGCTTCGTCACACGCTGCAAAGAGGATCGCGAAGGCGATTTCCTCCTCTTTTCCCAGTCTCTTCATAGGGATCCTGGAGGTCATTTTTTTCAGGAGTTCTTCTGGATTTGGAGAAGCCTTCACCCTCGCCATGAGTCCCTCAGACTGAGTGGTACCCGGGCACACCGCGTTGACCCTGATTCCATAATCGACGTAATCGACGGCAAGAGATCTTGTAAGTCCCAGGAGTGCAGCTTTTGAAACACTGTAGACACACCTTCTTGGAATTCCTATGAGTCCTGCTTCGGAGGAAACGTTTACAATGACTCCTCCGCCTTGCTTTTTCATCTGCTCAACGGCATATTTTGAGAGAAGAAAAGGCCCTTTGACATTCACAGCCATTGTTTTATCAAAATCTTCCTCCGAAGTCTCTTCTATGTTTCCATAAGGTACGATGCCAGCGTTGTTCACCAGGATGTCGAGCCTTCCGAACGTTTCCACCGTTTTCTTCACTATCTGTTCTGCATCTTTCGCTACATCTCCGAAGATAAACGCAGCTTCTCCTCCCATGCTCTTTATCAGCTCCACAGTTTCTTTTCCTTTTTCTTCAGAGATATCGTTGATCGCTACTTTTGCCCCTCTTTCTGCGAACATAACGGCTGCTTTCTTTCCAATACCGGAACCTGCTCCTGTTATTAAAACCACTTTTCCCTGGAAATTCATATCTCTGCTCCCTCCTCATCCAAAGATGAGATTCGGAATGAACAATACGATCTGTGGGAAGAAGATGACTATAAGTATCGCCAGTATCGTCACAAACAAGAAAGGCCAGGATGCCTGTATGTACTCTTCCATAGTCGCATCGAGTACCGAGCAACCTGCGTACATAGAAGCACCTACAGGAGGTGTCTGGTTACCCATAGCAGCGGATAAAATGAATACCAGACCGAAGTGAACTGGATCTATTCCCACCTGTTCTGCCACAGGAAGCAAGATTGCCGTGAGCATGAGAATCAAAGCCGTTGCATCGACAAACAGACCGGCAAAAACCAAGAATAAAGAGATCATTATCATCAGAACGTTTGGATTGGAAGATATTCCCAGGAGAAATTCCGCGAGCTTTTCCGGTATTCTTTCCCAGATCATACCGTAACCGAAAATTGTAGACATCGAAAGTATGAACATCACACTCCCGATATCACCAAGAGAATTCTCCAGGGTTTCCCAGTAAAAGGTTTTGAGAGACATCTCTCTGTGTATTATGAATCCCACCAGCATTCCGTACAAAACCGCGAAGGAACCAACCTCTGAAGGGGTAAAGATACCGCCTCTCAGACCCACAATCAGCAAAACCGGAAACATAAGAGCCCAGATGCTCTTTCCCAGAGATCTGAAAACTTCATTTACCGGTGCTCGTCTCTCTCGTTCGGGTGCAAGGTTCAATCTTTTAGCAACAAACCATATGGTGATCATGTACACGATCATCAAAAGAAGACCGGGTCCTATTCCTGCCGCGAAGAGCCTTCCTATAGAGACCTGACCGATCGTACCGTAAATGATGAAAGCGATACCAGGGGGAATGATCGGGGTGATCAGAGACGTCCAGACATTCACGGCAACTGCGAAACCTCTTGGATAACCTCGTTTGAGCATCTCTGGACCGAGCATCCTTGTTTCCATAGCTGCGTCTGCAATACTGGATCCGGAAACTCCTCCCATCAACGTGGAAAGAACAGCTGAAACCTGACCGAGTCCTCCTCTCATGTGACCAACGAGGGTGGAGGCAAAATCGAGGAGTCTTCTCGTCACTCCAGCAGAATTCATCACATTTCCAGCCACAATGAACATGGGAATAGCAAGCAACGTGAAATTCACCGTTTGAGAAAGCAGTCTCTGTATCGGAATGGTGATAGGTAGTTCAGGATGTTGGAGAAACCAGAGAAACCCGGATATTCCTATAGCAAAGGCAACAGGCATTCCAAGCATCAGAAAAACAGCAAAGGCGATGAGAACTATGATCATGTCATCTTTCCTCCTTCTTGTTGCCTCTGAATTCTCCTATCAGCTTCAGTACAGTTGTTCTGAAGAGCAGAATCGCACCAACAGGAACACTAAGTGTAACCCACGTGTAGCTAAAGTTCGGTATCCCTACGAAGGTTCTGTATCTTGTTTTATAGGAAAGATAAAAGCCCCACACAATGAGATAAACAATGAAGGCAAGAATGATAAGGTAATTCACTATTCTGATGATTTTCTGAGTTCTTTCGGAGAATTTCTTCACAAGTATATCTACCGACATCATTTTGTTTTCACGCCAGGCTACATCGACTGCAAAGAAACAAGCCCAGGCAAAGAGAAAACTACTCATATCAACAGCCCAGTTTATTGGATGCTTTAGAAATCTGGCAACCCCTGAAGCAAAGACAAGAACAATCATAGCCATAAGGAGAATCTTGGCGGCGTGCTTCTCAAACTTCAAAAGAATTTGGTCCACTTTTTTCACGTCTCTCACCTCTGTCTGAATTAGAGTGAAAGAAAGCCCGACCCAGAAAGGGCCGGGTAAGTTAATAATTACTCTCCCTTCACTTCCTTGATCAGCTGGTTGAGGGCATTCTCAAGACCGAGATTTTTGTAAGCCTGTTTTGCCTTTTCCATGAAAGCCTCTTTGTCGATTTCAGAAGCTGGTATCACTGCCATACCCTTTTCGATACACTTCTGTTTGTATTCTTCTTCGAGTTCTTTCATGATTTTGAGAGAGACTTCGATTCCCGCTTTGTCCATCTCTTCCTCAATAATCTTCTGATATTCCTTAGGCAGGCTGTTGAACCAGTCTGCGCTGACGATTTCGAAGTTGATGAGGAGGAAATGACCTGTTTCAGACATGTACTTCAAAACTTCGTAGAGACCGCCGTTGTAAACATTTGCGTAGGTGAGTTCCGCTCCATCAACTGCTCTTGTCTGAACCGCTGTGTAGATCTCTCCGAAGTTGACAGCAACAGGGATAGCACCGAGAGATCTTATGGATTCCTGCCATGCTGGTGCACCGGGAGTTCTGATTCTCAAGCCATTCAGATCTTCCGGTTTCCTGATAGGTTTGTTTGTCACAAAGTGTCTGTAACCCTGCACCCAATAGAAGGAGAGAACTTTTATGCCGAATCTCTGTTCAAGTTCCTTCAACCACTTCTGCATTGTCGGAGACTGTTTGATCTTCTTCAGAACCTCAATTGCCTCTTCAGGAGTTTTTGCACCCATGAAGTCGATGAAGTATGCAAGATTCATGACACCGATGTCTTTAACGTACATTCCAAGCCTCGCAGAGTCCGTGTTCCATCCCACAGGTGCTCCCATTCTGATCTGTTCGATGATGTCCTCTTCCACTCCGAGCTGAGAGCTCGGGAAAACCTCAATTCTAACGTCGCCGTTCGTTTTCTCTTCAACTGCTTTGGCCCATTTCAGAAACGCCTGATGGTACGGTTCACCTGGAGCAAGAACGTGTCCAAATCTCAGTGTGTACTTCGCGCCAAATACCGCTGACACCAAAAATACACCCAAGACTAGGATCAGAAGAAGCCTTCTACTCATTAATCCACACCTCCTCGTTAAAAATATTTTTTTCTTATGACCATATAACCATATCTTTGCAAAAAAATTTTATGTCTAAATCGAATTGGAAGTCAATGGTTAATATTTTTGTTACATAACGTGGTGATAGGATACTGATGAGGAGGGGTTGAGATGACAGCTTTTTCTTTTCTTGGAGATAAGTACCACGATCACGATCTCTTTCTGGAAACTTTGAAGTATGCCTTAAACTGTGAGATTAATGATCTTCGTCCTGAGGATTTCCCGGAGATCAGAAAACTCCCAGATCTTGTTGTCATAGGACGATGGAACCTTCTCGATGATGAAACACCGTGGCTCAAAGAGGGAGACATCAAGATCCTGGAAGACTATGTGAGATCTGGAGGAAAACTCTTCGTCTGGCACTCCGGCCTTGCACGTTTTCCAGAGAGTTACAACGGACTCGTTGGAGGAAGGTTCATCCACCATCCACCTCAGAAAAAAGTGAGATACTACGGCAAGGACATCGAATTTGAGTTTGTGGATGAACACTATTTTGTGGATCTGTATTCCGATGTAGAGATATTCCTCTGGAGCGAGTCGGACGATGGAACTTCCATTGCGGGCTGGAGAAGAAGATACCACAACGGAAAAATACTGGCCCTCACACCTGCTCACAGCGAGGGCCTGAAGGATCAGGTCTTTAGAGATTTTTTGAAAAAAGTTCTCAACACCTTTGTTAATCAGACTTCCTGGTAACTCTCCACCGGATAGTCGATCTCCTCGAGTTTCTTCAGAACACTGTCCAGATTTTCCGTTTCAACGACCACCTTTTTCTCTTCCACACTCACCTCGTAGTTTTTAACACCCAATTCTTCCAGCGCCTTCGAAATTCTCATTTTGCAGTGATTGCAGGAAATATCTGGAACATAGAGAACGTACCTCATGGCAGCACCTCCTCACAGAAACTGAGATTCTATCTCTTTTATTATCCTCTCTTCCTCGTTGATCTCTTCCACAACTCTGTTGAGATCTTCCAGAACCTCTTCAACATCCAGGCCCTTCTTTTCACAGGCATCTTTCAAACTTTCCATCTTTGCACAGCAAGTATCAAAGCCGTATTTTCTGAGTGTCCTTTCCAGTCTCTCGTGGGCTTCCATGATCTCCTTGAGAGTGGAATCTTCTTTTATCTTCTCAACCACTTTCCTCACCTCCTTTTCTGGCAACTATCAAACGTACCACATCACCCAAGAGGTGTTTTTCTTCTTCGATCACAAATCCTGCTTTTTTTATGTTATCAACCGTTTTTCTGAGCATGCTCGTTCCCCAAAGAAGTTTCGTGAAGATGTGCATCAAAAACAAAATCACGTTAACGTACCATTTTCTGCTTCTCATGTGTTCGAGAAAAACGGCTTTTCCAGAAGGTCTGAGAACTCTGTGAACTTCCTTCAAACCTTTCACAGGATCAGGCACTGTGCAGAAAACGAACGTAGAAACAGCACAGTCGTACTCTCCGTCTGAAAAAGGAAGATTCTGAACGTCCGCTCTCAACAACTTCACCTTTTTTCTGGAAACTTTTTTAACCTTTCCTGACACACCCTGAGCATTCCTTCACTGATATCTACACCCACGACGTTCATATCGTCCGAATAGTACGGAACGTTCTTTCCGGTGCCGATACCAACTTCCAATATTTTCTTCTCTTCTACTCTTTTGAAGAGTTCTTCACGAAACCGTGAGAAAAATTTTTTCTCGATAAAACTTTCGAACTTATCGTACAGTGCTGCAAATCTGTCGTACTTTCTCTCAACACTCACTCTCTCACCCTCATAGAATTGAGGGTCACGGTGATGGAACTGAACGCCATGGCGAGTTCCGCAATCACCGGATGAAGCAGTCCCATCATCGCCATGGGAATAGCTATCACGTTGTAGAAGAAGGCCCAGAAGAGATTCTGTTTTATGATTTTGAACGTCTTTCTCGATATTTCTATCGCATCGACGACTTTCGATATGCCACCCTTTGTTATGATGATGTCTGCACTGTCGATAGCAAGGTCTGTTCCTGAACCTATCGCTATTCCAACATCGGCTCCTTTCAGAGCAGCGGCATCGTTCATGCCGTCTCCCACCATCGCGACTTTCTTTCCATGTGCCTGGTAAGATCTTACAAGATCAAGTTTCTCAGAAGGCTTCACACCTGCATGGAACTTCTCTATTCCAAGGCGTCTTGCAACCGCCCTTGCGGTCTTTTCATTGTCTCCCGTTATCATGACAGGTTCTATTCCCATCTCTTTGAGTCTTCTCACGGCCTCGGGACTGTCTTCTCGGATCGGATCTTCTATTGCGAGAAATCCCACAACTTCACCGTTTCTTCTCACCTCGACAATGGTCTTTCCTTCCTCCAAAAGAGACTCGTACTTTGAGTAATCCAGAGGTTTCCCGACGAAATACTCCTCTCCTCCGTAGAGTGCCCTTACCCCTTCTCCCGGAATCTCCTCCACGCTCTCCACTTCGACCACATCCTGAGATAGCTCAGAAATTGCCTTCGCGAGCGGATGGTTCGAGTTCCTTTCTATACTTGCAACTATTCTGATCAGTTCAGCGGAGAGATCGTGATTCACCACCTTCGGACTACCTTCGGTGAGCGTTCCCGTCTTGTCCGTGAGAACCACCCCTACATCCTTCGATGTCTGAATCGCCTCGGCGTTTCTTATGAGAAGGCCCTTCTTTGCCGCAAGTCCCGTTCCAGTTACAAGCGCCATGGGAGTTGCAAGACCGAGAGCACACGGACACGCTATGACAATCGTTGCAACAAAGACGAAGATAGAAAATGTCAGCGGGTCACTGGTTTGTATGATCCAAGGGAAGATTTCTCTTGCCTTTTCTACAAAGGGAAGGAACCGTTCGTAATTGAAGTACCACACCAGAGCGCTGGTTATAGCGAGGACGATGATCGTGGGAACAAACCACATGGTGATCCTGTCGGCCAGAGCCTGGATCGGTACCTTCGAACCTTGCGCTTCCTGAATCAATTTGACCATTTGGGACAAAAAGGTGTCTTCTCCTACCTTTGTGACTTTTATTTTGATAGGACTCGATACGTTCAAAGAACCACCGATCACTTCATCGTTTTCTTTCTTCAAAACCGGTATGGATTCACCCGTGACCACAGATTCGTCGATCGAAGACTGCCCTTCCACGATCACCCCATCCACGGGGATTCTTTCACCGGGTTTTACCAGCACGATGAAACCCTCTTTCACCGCCTCTATCGGCATCATCACTTCTCCTTCGTCGGTGATGACGCGGGCTTCTTTTGCTTGAAGTTTCAGAAGGGCTTTGATTTCTTTGCTGGCCCTGTCGCGCAGGTAAGATTCTATGAAACGTCCCGTGATGTGGAACGCAACGATCATCGCACCGATGGCACCAAAGGACATTACAGGAAGTCCCACACTGTCAAGAACAGCGGTCACCCAAGAAGTCACCGCACCGAAGAAGATGAGCGTGTCCATGTTTGTGTGTTTGTGTGTGAGGGCTATCCATGCCCCTCTGATCGTTCCTCTGCCCACATAGAACGTAACGAACGCACCCGCGAAAACCTCTATCCAGGTGAAATAAGGCACCTCAGAAACAAACATGTGATAGATCATGAGGAGGGCAAGAGGGGCCGTGACAAGCCAGGCAAGAATCAGATTTCTCTTCGACTCTTCGTATCGCTTTCTTTCCACATCTTCCGGAGATTCTGTTGTTACTCCGTATCCTACTTCCTCCACAGCTTTTTTGATTTCCTCGAAGGATATCTCTTTCTCTGCCACTATGAACCCCGTTGAAGTGGCAAGATTCACAGCCGCGAACTTCACCCCGTCGAGTTTTTTCAGGGCCTTTTCAACGGTTTTCGCACAGGTGGCGCACGTCATTCCTGTCACAGTGAAGGTCTTCTTTATCTCCTCATTCTTCGCAGCACGATCCTCCATCGTTTTCTGATCGCTCATACTGCCACACCTCCCTCGCCCAGGTTTCTGCGATGCAGGCTCCCATGGTGACAGCAACTTCGAGGATCTCTTTTATTTCATCCTTTGTGGCACCCATTTCAATTGCTTTTTGATAGTACCCCTGAGCACAGGGCTTGCACTTTTCCACAACCGCTATGGCTAAGGCTGCCAGCACCTTGTACTTTGCAGGTATCGATCCATCAGAAAAGGCCTTATTTCTCATCCTCACAACCGCACCGCTCACCTCAGGGAATTCTCTTCTCCACCTTTCGAATTCATTCATTTTGGATCTTCCTTCTCATTCTCTCATACTCTTCTTCCGTGATTTCGCCACGGGCAAACCTTTCCTTCAGTATCTCAAGAGCTCTATCAGTTCTTTCCACTCTTTCATGTCTTTCTCCTCCAAGCCACCTGAAGAGAAAGACAAAAAGAAACACCAGAATAACTGCCCAGAAAATCATCATGATAACTCCTCCCCAGTTCCAGGGCCAGAAGCCCCAGCTCCAAAAACAGAATGGACACATCGCTGATTCCTCCTTTCAAATTATGCTATACTAATTGTAGCATATTATGAAAGCCTAATTCAAGTCGAAATTTTCTAGCAAGGAGGTGGATTTTATGAAAGTGAAGGATCCCGTCTGCGGAATGAAGATCGAAAAAGAAGAAGCGGCAGAAAAGATAGAGTACATGGGGAAAGAGTACTACTTCTGTTCTCAAGAGTGTGCTGAAAAGTTCAAAGATAACCCGGAGCAGTATGCACACCGGGAAAGACCACGCGGCTGTTGTCATTGAAAAAGGCGCCGCCCGGCGCCTTTTATTCATTCAAGATCTTTTCTATTTCTCTCATCACGTCCTCTGTGAGCTTTTCTTTGATCTCGACTGCTTTCAGGTTCTCTTCGAGCTGTTCCGGTCTACTCACTCCAAGAATGACACTGCTGACGTTTTTGTTTTTCAGGATCCACGCGATGGCAAGCTGTGGAAGACTCGCACCGAGCTGATTCGCTATTTTCTGAAGTTTTCTGAGCTTTTCGAAAGTTTTTTCGTTGAGAAGCCCTCCCTCTTCGAGCCACTTCCTTACCTGCGGGAATGTGGCAAGCCTTGAATCCTCCGGTATTCCGTTGTTGTACTTTCCAGAGAGAAGGCCAGACGCGAGAGGTGAATAAGTGGTTAGTCCCATGCCGTACTTTTCGTAGAGAGGTGCGTACTCCTTTTCCACCCTTTCCCTCACGAACATGTTGTACTGAGGCTGTTCCACGATGGGAGGCATGACGCCCAGTTCTTTGCAAACCCTGTGCGCTTCCTCTATCTCCTTTGCACTCCACTCAGAGGTTCCCCAGTAGAGTGCAAGCCCTTCTCTCAAAATGTAGTCCATCGCGAAGACAACTTCTTCCATGGGAACGTTCGGATCGGGTCTGTGACAGTAGAGGATATCCACATAGTCCATCTGAAGCCTCTTCAAAGAGTTCCAGGTCCCCTCGAGAAGATGCTTCTTCGAAAGCCCCAGATCGTTCGGGCCACTTCCACCCCAGAAGATCTTCGTGGAAACGACGAGGTCCTCTCTTCTGAAGTTCTTGAGTATTTTTCCAAGCATCGCCTCTGCTATTCCACCCGCGTACGCCTCTGCCGTGTCGAAGAAGTTTATTCCACTGTTGAACGCCTTTTTCACCACTTCTGTGGCAGTATCGAGGTCGAGCTGTTTTCCAAACGTGAGCCAGGATCCAAGAGAGAGTTCGCTGATCTTGATACCCCATTTTCCAACCTTCCTGTACTCCATAAACAGCACCTCCTCACAGCAGACTGGAAACAGACACCCTGTTTCCCTGAGATCTCACACATGCTTCTATGAAGGCAAGATCCTTCAGCGCCTCGAGAGGATCTCCCAGATCGTTTCTCTTTTCTCCCATGATCACACGGTAGAAATCCTCGAATTCTCTCTGATAACTATCCTGATGGGGAACTTCTATCTCTTCTCCGTTCAGGACTATTCTGTCCCAGAATATTTCCATTCTTCCTTTCGTTCCAACGATCTCGAACCTGTCGTCTCCTCTCAGAGAATAGGAAACCGTGTAATTTCCAACAACACCGCTTTCAAACTCAAAAATCGAAGAAAGAAAATCCATTCCGCCAAGGAGTGGGGAGATATCCTTTGCGATGGCAGAAACCCACGCTATCTCACCAAAGATCAGTCTCATCGCCGCCACATGATGTACGCCTCCGTCCGAGAGAAAACCCCCGATGTGTTTTGGGTTCTTTCTCCAGTCGGTGTGAACGTACTCGTTGTTTTCGTCCATTCCCACCCAGATCTGCCAACCCATGAAAACAGGATCACCTATCGCCCCGCTCTCAACCAGTTCTTTTGCCTTCCAGAACGCTGGAACGTGTCTGAAATTTTCCGCGATGTAGACTGTTTTTTCAGACTTTTTTGACAACTCGACAACTTTCTTTCCCGTTTCTACGTCCGTTGAAATGGGTTTTTCACAGATCACATGGACTCCTTTTTGAAGGGCCTTTTCAATGAACGAGAGGTTCAATTCAACGGGAAGTGTGAGGTCGACCGCGTCAACAAGACCAGAATCCAAAAGTTCCTCGTATCTATCGAAAACAACAGGATTTCCGACCATTTTCGCGAACTCTTCAGCGTGAGACTTCGTTCTACTCGTGACAGCCGTGATCTCAAAGAGATGGGAAAGGTTCTTCAGAGCAGGAAGGTGCAGCTCTCGAGCGGCGATTCCACACCCCACAACACCCAATCTGATCTTTCTCAAAGGCTTCACCTTCTTTCATGTGGTTTCCAAATACATTATAGTTTGAAAATGTTTTCATTTCAATGTTCAGTGAAGACGTCGATCCAAGGTTTTTCAAATGAAAAAGCGGTGTAGAAGATTATGGAGATGATGAAAAGTACAACTATCACTGTTTTGAAATCTGTTCCGAGAGAATTTCTTTCCAGATTTCTCTCGAAAATTTCCGACAGGATCGCAGCAAGGAAGGTTACCACAAAAGCCCAGGAAAGATCCACAGCAAGCGATTCGATGTGTCCAAAGAACACAGGAAGCATGTACCAGATGAGCACTATGAACCAGGGAAGAAGAACTGTTGATAGGATACGAGGATACCAGAACCCGTGTTTTTTCTTTGCGAAGAAATACTCGATGATATTCGTGAAAAAGTACGCCCAGAAGCCGATCTTGAGATGTTCAAAGACAGACTCGTCAACTCCACAGATGGGCTTTAAGAATTCCCAGCCGGAGAGTTCGTAGCCAAAGTGAAGAACAGCGTAGATACCCAGAAAGATCAAAGCCTTCCAGAGCATCATCACACCTCCCCTATACGAAGCTTGTACAAATTCTAACACCAGAACAAAAAAGGGCGGAAATCCGCCCTTGAACACACTACTGTTGGTAAAACTCTCACTCTTTCAGAAGGATCAAGACATCGAGCGGTTGCAGTCTTGCCTTTTTTTCATACAAATTTCCTTTGATCAGATCCCTGAACGTTCCTTCCGGCAAGTCAACGATCTGCGGTTCATGAGAGTGATTGAAGAGAAAGTAGAAGGTCTTCTCTCCTTTGACTTTCTTTATCACCTCTACACCATCTGGCGGTGTGATCTCTGCTCTGAGATCGTGTTCTCTCTCTATGAACTTCACAAGATCCCATACAAGATCGAAAGACGCGGAAGAACCTACGTAGTAAACCCATCCACCACCGTATCTGTTTCTCAACACGGCAGGTTCGTTCATGTAATAGTCCCTTCCAAATCTTCCGAGCACTTCCGCTGTGGTGGTTTTTATGTAGTCAAACACCAAACTACACTCGTACCTTTTGCCAAACATCAAGATTTCGTTTTTCTCCTCAGGTGGCAAAGCATCTATTTCTTCCACATAGCCCCCCATAAGATCGCGAAGATAACCTGGATAACCTCCCAGAACAACCTGATCGTCTTCATCGACAATACCGCTCATTGTTGTGAGGATCAAGATTCCTCCGTTCGAGACGTAATCTTTCAGCTTCCGTGCAAGTTCTTCGTCCACCATGTAAAGCGCCGGAGCAACGATGATCCTGTATCCCTCAAAATTCTGATCTTTACCAACAACATCGACTCCAAGGCCGGTTTTCACAAGTGCCTTGAAATACTTTTCTGCTTCGTTCAGGTACTTGAAGTCTATGTTCGGTGTCAGAGTGTCTTCCATCGCCCACCAGCTTTCCCAGTCGAAAAGAAGAGCAGTCTGTGAGACAACCCTTGTGTCGAGAATATCCGATAAGGACTTTATCTCTTCTCCCACTCTTTTCACTTCTTGAAAGACCCTTGTGTTCGGACTGTCGACATGCGTGATAACAGCCCCGTGGAATTTTTCTACTCCTCCCTTTGATTGTCTCAGCTGAAAGAACATGAGAGTCTCTGCACCGTGAGCGAGAGCGTGATAACTCCAGAGCCTCATCTCTCCTGGTCTTTTCTGGGGATTGTACCATCTCCAGCACGCCTGCGAAGGAGACTGTTCCATTAGGACGAAGGGTTTTCCTTCTTTCAAACCGCGTATCAGAGAGTGTCTCAAAGAAATCACGGAGAAATCTTCTTTGTAACCGGGATAGTTGTCCCATGCTGCAACGTCCATATGATTCGCCCATTCGAAATAGTTCCACTCCTTGAAAGTTGCCGCAATCAGATTCGTGGTGACGGGTATGTCTGGAGTGTGTTTCTTTATTGCCCTGTATTCCTCCAGGAAACACTCGAGCATACTCTGTGTCATGAAGCGTCTGTAATCCAGATAAAGTTCCGGAAGAACAGATTGATACCTGTCCTTTCTCCAGAAGAGAACACTTCTCGTTGTTGGAACAGGAATCTCTTCCCAGGCGGTGAAGGTCTGGGACCAGAAACGCGTGTTCCATCTTCTGTTCAATTCATCGAGTGTGCCGTACTTTTCCTTCAACCAATTCTGAAACTTCCCCCTGCAGATATCACAGTAGCAGTAGTTCAAATATTCGTTGTTCACGTGCCAAAGAACGAGAGCAGGGTGATCCTTGAAATGTTCTGCGAGTTTCTCTGCGATGTTTCTTGCAAAATATCTGTACTTCTCACTGTTGGGACAAAAGTTCTGTCTGCCTCCCTTCTCTCGCTTTACACCGTTCACGTCTGTGAGAAGGATTTCAGGGTATTTCTGCGTCATCCAGTGAGGGGGAGCGGATGTGGGAGTTGCAAGACAGACATAGATACCTTCTTTGTACAGACGATCCATCACTTTTTCGAAGAACGAAAAATCGTAAGTGTTCTCGTCTGGTTGGATAAGACTCCATGAGAAAACCCCGAGGGTGACCACGTTGATACCTGCTTCTTTGAACATCCTGATATCTCTTTCGAACGTTTCCTCGTCCCACTGTTCCGGGTAGTAGTCTCCTCCGTACCAGATCACAGGAAGTTTCGGATTTACCACCCACGTTCACCTCCAAAAAACCCCGGCGATCGCCGGGGCTTTCTCATTTCTGTTCTATGTAGAATTGTATCGGCATGGCGTTCCATGGACTGAAGAACGGCGTTGCCGTCACCAGTTCCTCCGGTACGTTCTTGAAGTTGTTCTTAACGATGGCAGGAGATATATCTTCGCCCACTGTTCCTATCATCCAGAGATTTTCCCTGTGGATCTTCGTTACTTCTTTCATGAGTTCCTTGATCTTTTCAGGATCGGAAGTGTTTTGAATCTCCTTCCATACGTCGAGTAGCTTTTCGAGAGTCTCCTTTATACCCTCGGGTGGAACGATCGCATCTTCCTGCTGTAGATATTCCTTCAGAGATTCTTCTCCTTCAAGGTAAGAACCAGCCCAATCAGCCCAGCCAATGTACCACGCGGAAGCGTACTCCGTGCTTCCAGGAATGATCCACAGGGGATCCACAAGGGGCTGACTTGCCCTGTCCATCACCCAAGCCTGTGCATCGAAATCGTGTGCACTGAGCCTCGAATCATAGAGTGACCTTTCGAGGTTTTCGATTTCGACCCACACACCTATCTGTTTCCAGTATTCTTTCACCATCGTCCAGACATCAACGTGGGTCTGACCAGTGACCTGTACGGTGAATCTCAGAGGTTTTCCATTGGGAAGAAGTCTGTACTCGCGTTTGCTGTCCCACTTCAGTCCCATTTCGTCGAGGAGTTTGTTTGCTCTGTCTGGATCATACTCCACATACGCCTTCTCCCATTCGGGATCGTAGTACGGAGATCCACTCACGAACGAGGCTTGCCTTGGTTCTGCGAGTCCGTTGAAGAGAATCTCGTTGATCTCCTCTCTGTTGATAGCAAGTGAAAGCGCCTGTCTGAATCTCACATCCCTGAAAACTTCTCCGAGTACAGGATCTGGTGGATCGGAGATGTTCAGCATCACCATGCTCACGGATCCATTGTCGGTTTTCCATCTCAAAACCTTGTAACCACCGCTCTTGGCGTTTTCGAGAAGAAGCGGCAAAACACCCGGGCCGGGTCCCAGAAGACCAATGTGCCTCCACTGCATATCGATTTCTCCGGAGATTGCTTTCAACATGATAACCTCACTACTTTGAACGTATTCGTGTCTGATCCTGTCAATGTAAGGCAGTTGATTCCCTTCGATGTCAACTGCCCAGAAGTATGGGTTCCTCTCGAGAATGTAGAACTGTTCTGTTGGATCTGTGACGGGTTTCCAGGGTGTTAAAACGGGCAGATCAAGACTTTCGAGAAAATCACTTTTGTCATTGAAGAGATCTACCCATGTGTTGTGAACACCCTCAACCATTTTCTTTTCGATCTCTTCCATAGGAGTGTAATTTGGGTGGAATTGCTTCAAGAAATGTTTCGGAGAGCCTGTGAATCCTCTGTTCGCCACCTGAAGTAGAAACAGAGCGTACGGTTGTTTGAACACGAATTTCACCGTGTAGGGATCTGGAGCTTCTACCCTGTCGAGAAGTCTGTACCACGCGGGTTTCGCAGGGGTGAGTTCATCGTTCCCCAGTATATCGTCGACCCAGAAAAGGATATCTTCGGAAGTGTAGGGATGACCATCGGACCACTTCATGCCTTCTCTGAGATGAAAGACATATACTTTTCCATTTTCAAGTATGTCCCAGCTTTTCGCTACTCCCGGTACAAACTTCTCTCCGTTCTTGTCCCAGAACACAAGACTCGCTTGGTTGATCCTGGGAATACCCCACCTGTCAGAAGGCCCTTTCCAGACTCTCCTCCAGGTGCCACCGTACTGTCCTACACTTTCCTCAGGAACTACAACAAGAGGTTCCTTTGGAAGCCTCTGCTCGACCGGTGGGAGCTTTCCTTGTTTCACAAGTTCGGCAAGCATGGGTGCCTCGTTGAACTTTTCAATCTTTTTACCCGTGGCTTTGTAGTAGTCTTCAGGTGTTGCGTAGACACTCCAGGAAAGACCAATCACAATGAACAATGAGACCAGCAGAAAAACAAAGACTTTCCTTATGAACACACCCCCTTTGATGAATGTTTTTATTTTTTCCTCTAAAGAAATTTCTTCGTTATTATACTACCACCACTGTACAAAGAGAACCAAACACGAAAAAATCCGATTTTCTGGAATTATTCACAACTATCGATAAATATCGATTTTTACCGTCAATTTTCTCATCTGAAACTGTATTTCCTAATTTGAAAAAGCCTTCAGAAAAGATACTCGACGTTAATCTTCTATAATTCGCTGGTATCTGGTTTCAGAGGAATTATTCAAACTCTGCGTGAAAACAGTTTCATGATAATCTTAGTTCAAAAGGAGGTGGGCCAAGATGCGTTTCACAGAAGGGCTGTGGAGATTGAGAGAAGGGGTACAGCTGTTCAAACCAGAACAGGTGTACGAATACTCCTGCGATGGAAAAAGATTGATCCTTCGATCGCCGTTTCAGAGGGTGGAGCACCGGGGACAGACGCTTCAGGGTCCGGTCTTCGAGATCGAGATCTCCTCTCCGTTTGAAAACGTAATAAGAATTCGGTTCAGACATTTCAAGGGAGTACTCGAAAAGTCACCGTACTACGAAATCCACCAGGATGAAAGCTTCACACCGGATATCAAAGAAACAGAAGGAAGTTTTATCTTCACCTCAGGAAAGGTAAAAGCGATCATAAGGAAGAATCCTCTCAAGATGGAATTCTTCTACGAAGATCGTTTCCTCACGAAATCGGATCTGGGATACGCCGTGGCACCAGAAGGGAGGTTCTGTCTTGAAAGACTTCATCTGAGTGTGGGAGAGATGATCTACGGTCTCGGAGAAAGATTCTCACCTTTCGTCAAAAACGGTCAGAGAGTTGTCATGTGGAACGAGGACGCCGGAACGATCTCCGATATGACCTACAAGAACATCCCGTTCTATGTGAGCAGCAGAAAGTACGGTGTCTTCGTGAACGATCCTGGAAAGGTGGACTTCGAAATTGCAACAGAACATGTGGAAAAGGTGCAGTTCAGTGTGAAAGGAGAGACTCTGGACTATTTCATCATCGCTGGAAAAGATCTGAAAGAAGTTCTGGAACGCTACACACTTCTCACAGGACGGCCAGAACTTCCTCCTGGCTGGAGCTTTGGACTCTGGCTCACCACATCCTTCACCACACAGTACGATGAGAGAACTGTGATGGAGTTCGTGGATGGCATGAGAGAACGTGACATACCCCTTCATGTCTTTCACTTCGACTGCTTCTGGATGAAGGAGTTTCACTGGGTGGATCTTGAGTGGAACAGGGAGAACTTCCCCGACCCTGAAGGGTTGTTGAAACGCCTCAAAGAGAAGGGACTGAAGGTGTGCGTCTGGATAAACCCCTATGTCTCTCAGTTTTCGAGTCTCTTTGACGAGGGAAAAGAAAAGGGCTATTTCCTGAAAAAACCAGACGGAGATGTCTGGCAGACGGACGACTGGCAACCAGGAATGGCGATCATCGATTTCACAAATCCAGAAGCCAGAAAGTGGTTCGCTTCAAAACTGGAAAGATTGATAGATATGGGGGTTGACTGTTTCAAGACGGACTTTGGAGAGAGAATCCCCACAGATGTGGTCTATTACGACGGATCCGATCCTGAGAAAATGCACAACTACTACACCTATCTGTACAACAAAACCGTCTTTGAAACTCTGGAGAGAAAACTCGGAAAGAGAAACGCTGTCGTCTTCGCGCGGTCTGCAACGGCAGGGAGTCAGAAATTCCCGGTCCACTGGGGAGGAGATTGTCTGGCTTCCTATGAGTCCATGGCGGAAACCCTGAGAGGGGGTCTTTCTCTCGCACTGTGCGGTTTCGGTTTCTGGAGTCACGACATCGGAGGATTCGAGGACATCACAACACCGGATCTGTACAAGAGATGGGTGGCATTCGGTCTTCTGTCATCTCACAGCAGGCTCCACGGAAATTCGATGTACAAGGTTCCCTGGAACTTCGATGAAGAAGCGGTGGAGGTGCTCAGATTTTTCACGAAACTGAAGTGCAAGCTCATGCCCTATATATTCGCCAGCGCAGTCGAAGTACATGAGAGGGGAATCCCTGTCACGAGACCCATGATTTTTGAGTTTCCAGACGATCCCACCTGTCTCTATCTGGACAGACAGTACATGCTGGGAGAATCACTCCTTGTCGCTCCGATCTTCAGCGAGACGGGAGAGGTAACCTACTACCTTCCAGAGGGAGTCTGGACTCACTTTCTCACCGGTGAGAGGATAGAAGGAGGAAGATGGAGAACAGAAAAATACGACTACTTCGGGCTTCCACTCTTTGTGAGACCAAACTCCGTAATTCCAGCAGGGTCCGTCGATGACAGGCCGGATTACGATTACGCAGACGGTGTCACATTGAACGTTTTTGAAATTTCAAACAAAACAGCGCATGTTTACAACACACGGGACGAGGTGGAATTGAGTGTGAAAGTAGAGAGAAGAGAAAACGAGATACACGTTGAGGTCCTGAAGGACTCCGGAAAACCATGGAAGCTGCTGTTCTGGAACGAAAGGCTTGAAGCTGTGGAAGGCGCTGAGACAAGAGAACTAGAAAAAGGAACAGAGGTGGTTCTCAGCTTCCAGAGAGCGATTTTAAAGACAAAATGAGGGCGCTTCTGCGCCCTCATTTCATAAGCACAAAATCGATACCGGCTATTTCACAGAAGGTTTTGATCTCCTCCACGTAGTCTCCGTAGACGCCGTGGATGTGGTTGGAGGAATATTTGGTCAGGAATTCGTCTATAGGTGTCTCCATCTTCAAAAACGCGTGCGGCCAGTTGTTCTGTATGCTGTCTGCTATCTCGTAGTTTTTCTCCTCCCCAAAGTCCACGAACTCTCCAGGAACGACTGTGAATCTGTACCTTCCATCTTCCCTCGTGAGTCTTCCAAGTGTCACTTTTCCGGGTGCTGCTATGTGTTTTACCGCTGCACCACCTGCGGGGAAGTAGAACGTCTGTGGATAGAACTCCACTTTCTTCATGTTCTCGTCGGGATCGAACGATCTGGCTGCAAAGTACGTTGCGTGGTTTCCTGAGTTGCACAGATCCAGTACATCGTACTCCTCCACGTAGTGTCTCACGTCCGCAAAGAGCACGGGTGTTTTCGCAATCAGCTTGAAGATCTGCATCGTGAGCGCCCCATCGGAATCTGCCTCTGTTGCGCACACGATCGGTTCGTGCTCTCCTTCCCAGTCGTAGGGATCGTTCAGGAACGTCTCCGTCACATCCATCGTCACGAAGTGTTCTGTGAGTTCGAGCTGGCCTTTTATTCCCACAAAGTCTAATTCCATCTCCTCCACGATCTCCCTCACCGCATGATAGCTCTTTATCTGGAGTTCGAGCTTTTCGGGTGTGAGGTACTTCCCATCGTAGTGAACCGCTTTTGCTTTCTCTTCGATCCAGAGCCTTCCTTTCCTTGCGCGCTCGTCCGGTATCAGCTGGCTTCTTCGAACGATCTCGAACTGGTCTATGTGCTCTACATCGACACCGAAGATCTTGTTCCACAGATCCACGTTAGGAACGGCGGTGTACATACCCATCGATCTTCCACCGAACACACCGTATCTCTGACCCCTGAGTTTTTTGTATGTGCTTCCCGCTCTGATGAATGCCATCACTTTCCTGAGAACTTTCTCGTCTTTTATGTTGCCCCACATTCTGTAGTGCTTCGTTCCGTCCTGTTCCAGCGCTCCCGCCGCAGAGAGCATCGCAACCATACCTGGATACTGCGGGTTTATGTTGGAAAAAAGTAGAAACGGACCCGGTGCGAATTTGCTCGCAAGAACTGTGAAATGAGGGAACGCCCAAACTGCGTAGTTGAAGATGGTAACTTCCGCTCCCTCTTCTGCGAGCCTTCTTGCTTCTCTCTTCGCTATTGAAGGCTTCCACACGATTTCTTTTGCTCTGATTACCTCCACTTCTCCTGTTTCTTCCAGAGTTTTTGCTATCTCATCTTCGAACTTTTTCACAATGCCTTCAAGTTCTCTGTGCACGTACTCTCTTCCATCGGAGAAGCTGATGAGTCCCACCCTGTATTTTCCCTTCATTCTTCCACCGCCTCCAACACGAGTGTTATGCTGTCTGTTTCAAGGAGCTTTTTGGGTACTGTGATTTCCAGGTTCTTTCCCACATTTTTGAAGCTCAATCTCTCCCCCGTCAGGAAATGTCTCACTGTCCCTGCTGATAGATTGAGATCCTCAATTACAATTTTTTCTCCGGTCGGGATACCGAGAAAGATGACAAAGATTCTGTTACATTTTCTGGTGAACCTGATCTCTGTTCCATCCTCAGTCTTCGCACAGCACCTTTCCCAGACAGAAGTACCGTAGATGGCATCTCCGTACTTTCTCAGCCATTCACCAAGGCCCAGGAGTCTTTCTTTTTGCAGATCCGGAATCGTTCCGTCACCCTTTGGCCCAACGTTCAAAAGGAGATTTCCTCCCTTGCTCACAACGTCCACGAGTGTGTAGACGAGCTGTTCAACAGAGAGCATGTGTTCCGGCCCCTCGTTTCGGTTGTATCCAAAAGAGAGCCCTATTCCCCTCGTAAACTCCCATTTGTAGCCCGGCAGATCCCCCGGATAGTTCACGTGGTACTCGGCCGTTTTGAAATCCCAGTGCGGCACTCCCCACCTGTCGTTCACAGAACCTTCTGGATGTTTGTTGTAGTAGTAAGCGAAGAGATACTTCAGGTCTTCCTTTCCTTTCTCCGGCCAGCCCATGTCGTTCCAGAGAACGTCGGGAAGGTACAGATCCACAAGTTCCATGACCTGTTTGTAGGCATAATCTGCGTACTCGTAAGTGTTCGGCCTGATGTAGGAGAGATCCTCGGGGTATCTTATCGGCTCGGTCGTGAAGCGCCAGTCCAGACCTCCTGAGTAGTACACTCCAAATCTCAATCCTGCTTCTCTTACGGCTTTTGCAAGATCTCCTACGAGATCTCTCTTCGGTCCTCTCTTCACGGAGTTGAAATCTGTGTATTTCGTCCCCCACAGACAAAATCCATCGTGGTGTTTCGTTGTCGGTATCACGTACTTCGCTCCTGCTTTTTTGAAGAGATCAGCCCACTCTTGTGGATCCCACTTCTCTGCGGTGAAAAGATCCGCAAACTTCTCGTACTCGAAATTTTCTCCGTAGGTCTTCACGTGGTATTCCCAGGTGGGACTCTCCTTGATCCTGAGGGAATTTTCGTACCACTCTGCGTACGGATTCTGGAAGAACCAGGCATCCATCGGCACTTTACCGAGTTCTCCGGTGGGCGTCGCCCATCCCGGAACAGAGTAAATCCCCCAGTGAATGAAGATCCCGAATTTCGCCTTGTCGAACCATTTCGGTACTGTGTGTTCCCTCAGAGATTCCCAGTCAGGTTTGTAGCGATGATTCACTGTGCATCCCCCTCTTACAAATTGAACTTCTGGACAACTTCCTCATAACCCAAATCATCGTGTATGATGGATTTCAGGGCTGCCAGGACTTCTTCCATGTTTTCTCTCTGCCATACGTTTCTTCCAAACATCACTCCTTTTGCACCTGATCTCACTGATTCCTGAACTACCTTCAGGATCTGTCTTGAACTGTCTGACTTTGGTCCCCCAAGTACAAAAACGGGAATACGAAGCCTATGAATTATCCGAGAGAGTCGACTTTCCCCCAAGAATTGAATCTTCAAGATGTCCGCTCCTATCTCCACGGCTATTCTCGCAGCAGACTCTATGAGATCAAGATCGTTCCTTTCTGAAACATTCTCCCCCCACAAAACCGGTTCGACCACCAATGGCATATCCCAGTGCTCGCATTCTTCAACAGCCTTTGATATCACTTGAACTACTTCGGCTTGTGCACTCTTTTCTAATCCCCATGGGAATAGAATCTTCACGGCATCCACAGCCATTTTCACTGCCTGTTCTACAGAGTATATCAGCTTATGGGCGAATACTTTTTCGAATCTTCCCGGAACAGTTGAACCCATTGGAAGATCTATTGTTAGAATCCGAGCAGGGGCATTTTTCCCTCTGAACAACTGCTCCGTCAATCTCGCTACACCAGGACTCAAAAGAACCCCATCCACACCACAGGATATCGCTTTCTCTAAAGTCTCCACAGGATCCCCCAACCCCTCTACGTTCCCAAACATCAAACCATGATCTAAAGCGATAATAAGAGACCTACCAGATTTCGGATTCAAAAGCCTTGAAAATCTCACCGCTTTCCCACCATGCATCAGACTCACTCCTTATTTTAGAACCCATAAATTCTGTTTCTGAGTTTTAAATACTCAAGGTATTTCCTTTGAAAGTAATCGCTCTCACCTGGATAGAAATATTCATATTCAAAGTTCTGAGAAATTCTTTTGAAAAACTCTCCCCAATTCTTTTGGCCTGTTTTTGCGATTTTGGCTATCATGGCTGCACCAAGAGCGACGCTCTCGTGAACAGAGAAGACCTTCACAGCTCTGTCGAAAACACTTGCTTTTATCTTCAACCACTCTCTTAGCTGACTACCACCACCCGTTGCCACAACCTCATAGTTTTTCAATCCCAGTTTCTCGAATTCGTTAAGACAACCTCTCATTTCGAAAGCGATCGATTCAAGAACAGCAGAGATGATAACATCCCGATCATCTGTGTCTTTTAAGTTGAAGAACGCTCCTCCGATCTCTTCCCTGTCGAACTTACCACGGAGGTAGGGGAAGAAAAAGGCTGTGTTCTTTTGGTATTTAAACATCCTGAAAACGGAGTAATCTTCCTTGAGAATTTTGTTGAGGAGCCAGTCGATACAGAATCCACCCGTGGGAAGACCTGTGAGAAGATAGTACTTACCAGGGATACAGTGGAAACCAGCTTGGAACACCTTTGGAGCCTTCTTCAGGTACCCCTCCAAAGTTTCTCTACCGACCGTCCAGAGCATAGCCTCCGTCGTGCCAGAAGAATCCATCAACTTGGTTTCATCGTGAACACTAACGGCATAGGAAGCCGTTATATGGTCCTGACCGGCCGTTGTTACAATCACATCCTCAGGAAAACCGATTTCTTTGGAAATTTCTTCCCTTATCTTTCCTCGTGGGATCCCACTATCAGCGACCTCGGGAAGGTGTTCTTTTGGAATACCAGATGCTTCCACTAATTCATCGTCCCATTTTCCCGTGAGTATGTTCATCAACAACGTTCTTGAAGAGTGTCCTCTGTCCATCGCAACGTTTCCTGTCAACAAAAAAGCTATTAAACTTGTCACATCGAGCCATTTGTAAACTCTTTGACTCAGTTCTTCATTTCCTTTGTAGAACTTTTTCATTTTGAACACAGAGTATATCCACGAAGGCCATAACCCTGTTTTTTTGAATATCACAATCGGTGGAACTCTTTCCAGAAACTCTCTGTATTCCCTCAGAACGCTTTTGTTGTACCACATCATTCCGTCCTGAAGTACTTCTCCATCTTTCGATATTGGAAACACCGTTTCTCCGAGTGAAGAAATTCCAATAGCTCCTATCTTCTTTTTTATCCCCTCAGGAATTTCTTTGAGAGATCTCAATATCCCTTCAAAAAGCTTTTCTGATGACAGAAAATCGCCCTCTTTACTGGAAATCACCGGCGTTTTGAATTTTTCCAAAAACACCACTTTGAAACTATCATTGAACACCAGAACTTTCGTGTTAGTTGTCCCCACGTCTATGCCGCAATACACAAATAATCCCTCACCTTACTGAGAAAAAATCCCCTTCATCAACGCTTTCCTATGAGACGACAGGTATTCTTTCACCCCTTCAAGATCCAGACGATCGGTGACAAGTTTTTCGAAGGGAAACTCTCCAGATTCTATGATCTTCACCGCTTCTTTCATCGTGAAAGGATTCAGGTAAGACCCGAGCAGTTTCATCTCCTTTCGATAGATCTCGAACGGTGAGATCTCAACCGTCTTGTCTTTGGAGATGACGCTGAACTGAAGGAGGGTTCCACCTTTTCCTGTGTGCTCAAAGCAAGCTTTGAACCCTCCCACCGTACCAGAGCACTCGACAGTGAGATCGTACTCACCTTTCGGTTCATCCACTTTCAATCCAAAAGTTTGCACAACGTATTCCGCGCGTTTCTCGTCTTTCTCCGCAAGGACTATTTCTGCACCCGGAAAAATTTTCTTGAAGATCAGACCAAAAATCACACCTATACTACCTGCTCCAACTACGAGGATTCTGTCGTAGAATCCATGTTTTACCATCTTCACTCCTTCGAGAACACAGGAAAGCGGTTCTGCGAAAACGGCTCTTTCTGCGGGTACATTTCTCACAGGATAAACCTGTGAGTTCTCCACGAGCACGTATTCCGCAAATCCTCCTGGTTCTGTCACGCCCGTTGCCTGAAGTTTCTCGCAAAACTGAGGCATACCTCTTCTACAGTAGTCACACTTCCCACAGGATCTGTTGGGATCGATTACAACCATCTGGCCTTTTTCGAAAGCACCCGATCTTTCAACGGCGCCGACGATCTCATGCCCTGGAACAACTGGATAGTTGGCGTTGGTGCCTCCAAAGAATATCTTGTAGTCAGTCCCACAAATACCGCATGCGAGCACCTTCACGAGGGTCTGATCTTCACCGGGAACGGGTATCTCTTTCTCCACAACACTCGCAACACCGGGTTTTTCTATCAGAAGTGCTTTCATATTCTAACCTCCTCACCAGACGGTGTAGCCTCCGTCTATCACAAGATCGTGCCCTGTCATGTAATCTGAGGCGGAACTTGCAAGGAAGATAGCAGCTCCTATCAGATCATCCACCTCTCCCAGTCTTCCAAGAGGGATCATGTCGAGCCAGAGGGGAACAAGATCTTTCACGTTTGGAGATTCTATAAGAGGTGTTCTGATGTATCCGGGGCTTATGCTGTTCACCCTGATTCCGTACGGGGCCCATTCGGCGGCCAGGGATCTGGTGAGATGAATCACACCCGCTTTTGAAGCGTTGTAAGCTGTCTGCTTCTGAGGTTTGTTCACGATGTGTCCGGACATGGACGCGATGTTTATGATCTTTCCGTATTTTCTTTCCTTCATAGCGTGGAACTCCGCTTTTGCGGAAAGAAACACCCCAACCAGATTCACATCTATGACCTTTTTCCACTTCTCAACCGGATAATTCTCCGCTTCACACCAGTCTCCTATTCCCGCGTTGTTGACTCCTATGTCGAGTTTCCCCCACCTATCCAGCGCCTTCTTGACTGCTCCAAAACAATCTTCTTCTTTCGTCACATCCCCAACATAGAAATCTGCTTCGCCACCTTTCTCTTTTATCTCTTCGACCGTTCTTCTGGCTGTTTCTTCGTTTATATCCATGATCAAAACAGCTGCACCCGCCGCTGCCAGCGCCTGAGCGATCGCCTTCCCGATGCCCTGTCCTCCACCAGTCACCAGAGCAACCTTTTCCTCTAAAGAAAAGAGTCTTTCAAGAATTGGCATACCATAATCCCCCCTATACGGAATTATCGAAGCTTCGTGACAATAAATATTCCTACTATAATAGAAAGAACAGTAGCTATGTAGATGGGTAAAAGGCTCTCGAGAAACCTCATCCATAGAAGATGTATGGCTACAAAAATTACAACAGATATAAAAATCCGGTCGAACAGATTGTACCTTGTACTCATAATTTCTCCCCCTCTTGAACAACTTATTCCTTAACAGCACCGAATGTCATTCCAGCAACTATATACTTCTGAACAAGGAAAAGGAAAACAAAAGCGGGAATCATAGTAACAATTGTCATAGCAGCCATTTCACCCCAGTTTGTTCCTGTAACGGTTACGAATTCTGCCAATCCTGTTGGCATTGTTCGAGCTCTGAAATTAGTCAAAGTCGATGCAAATAGATATTCATTCCACGAAAACAACCAAGTTAAGACTGCTGCTGCCATTATACCTGGCCGTGCTACCGGGAATATAATCTTCCATATTAATTGCCATAAATTTGCACCATCTACTAATGCTGCTTCGTCAATTTCTTTTGGAATACCATCTATTGTTCCTTTGAGTAACCATATAGCAAATGGTAGGTTAAAGACACAGTAAACCAGAATCAGAGCAAAATGTGTGTCATAGAAAAACGGAAGCACTTTTGCAAACAGGAGGTAAATAGGAAGAGTAAAAGCAGCGGGTGGTGCCATTCTATTTGTTAGTGTCCAGAAGAAAATATTATTGGATCCACGCAATCGGAACCGCGACAGGGAAAAAGTAGCCAAAAAAGCTAGAAATATTACAAGGAGGGTATTTCCTGTTGCGACTATTACAGAATTGAAGAGGAATTTTCCGTATATATCCCTAAAAAGAGGACGGATATAATTTTCCCAATAAAAAGAATTCAAAATAAGATCTGTTCTTGTAAACACTTCTAGCCTCGTTCTCAGGGAGACTAACAAAGTCCAGTAGATCGGGAAAATAGTGATAATGGAAAGAAAAATCCAAAGAACATACCATAATGCTTTGAAAACAGTTTTTTTCCTTATAGCCATCCTTTATCCCTCCTCGCGTCTGGTAACTACTTGGAGGAATAGCCAGCTTAGAACTATGGTCAAATAAAGCAGAAAAACAGAGATAGCAGATCCATAACCGTAGTCTGTTCTGGAAAACACCATTCTCCAAACATGTATACCAGTAAACCTTGTGGCTGTTCCAGGCCCTCCTCCTGTAAGCATCCACACCTCATCTACTATTCTTAGGGCATCCATCAAACGAATGAAGACAACAGTTAAGCTCACTGGTTTTAACAAAGGTAAAGTAACATGCCAAAAGGTTTGCCATCTGTTTGCCCCATCTATCTGAGCCTGCTCAAAAGGAGAACGTGGCAAAGCTGATAATCCTGCAAGGAACGAAAGAGTAACAAAGGGTGTCCAGTGCCAAACGTCCATAAGCACAACCGTCCAAAAGGCCTGAGTGGAGCTTCTTCCTATGTTGTACACAATCCCTATTTTTTCTAAATATCTGTAAATTATTCCAAGACCAGGATTTGTCATCAATTTCCACATGGCACCTATGGCAATCGGTGGCATCGCAAGAGGCAAAGTATGAATCAATCTGAAAGCATTTCTAAATCTATAAGGTTTCATCAATGAAATAGCAAGCATCAAACCCAAGAAGGTCTCAAGAGGGACGACTATTCCAGCGAACAACAAATTCTTACCCAAAGATGACAAGAAAGCTTCGTCGAATACCAATTTTCTAAAATTGTCGGCTCCTATCCAGATGGGTTTACCCGTGGCACTGAAGATGTTCCATCTGTAAAAAGAAAGGAACAGTGCATATATGAAGGGAACAACTCCTACAAAAAGAAGGATTACAATGGTGGGGGCCAGCAGCCCCCAACCTTTGCGTTCTTCCGATATTTTCATTTTTCAATCCCTCCACGCTTTGTTTTCAATATCCTAGTTCTGCAAGTGTTTCATCGATCTTTTTAGCTAGTTCGTCCAGAGCTTCATCAGGTGATATTTCCCCTCTCAGAGCTCTTGCAATGTACGGATATCCCATATCAACAATTATGGAGTGGAATGGGAATGGAGGAGCACCTGCAAACAACTTACCGTATTTTTCCATGAAGGAGAAATAATAGCTGAATTTAGGATCAGCCTTTTTAAGCTCTGGATCTTCAAACGTACTTTTTCTTACTACCCTCCCAGTTGCTAGAGCAAATGGGACTTGATTTTCCTTTGCGGTAACCCACTGAATGAACAGTAAGGCAGCTTCTTTGTGCTTAGAAGTTTTTGGTATTCCAAATGCACCTCCATCATAGTAACCAATGTAACCTCTTCCTTTAATGGCATCTTCCTTTACCTCAGGATAAGCAGGCGGGAGCGCTACTCCAATTTTCCCAACCACTTTAGAACGCGCTTCATCAGTAGCTATCCAACAAACATTCTCTCCGTATACAAATCCTTGAGCAGCTCGACCAGCAGCCATTGTAGCTGCCACTTCATCCCATGTACTCTGCAATGCTTCAGGCGGTGCATATTTCACTAACTCCACCCACCATCTTAAAGCTTTCTTTGCTTTTTCACCATTGAGCTGTCCTCCATTTTCAACGGAGGCTCGATAGTTATTCAAGTTAATACCCCAATTATAGACACCAAACATAGGAAGTATAGTCTCTACAAATTCATAGAAACAAGATGGATGAGAAGCTCCCTGCACAGTTGTACCCCAAAGCTCCAAATTATGTTTTTGAGCATATTCAGTGAAAAATTTCGCTATTTCCAGATATTCTTCAGGAGTTTTTGCAGGTTCCAATTCCTTGCCGTATTTTTCCTTATATTCTTTCCTTACGTTAGGATCATCAAAAAGATCTTTTCGATAAACATATGGTTTTACAAAAGCTTCAAATGGCAAACCAAAAAGATGACCTGTTTTAGGATCTTTGAAATAGTTTATAAAGTTGGTGAAATCTTCAAGATCAAGTTCTAGGTGAACGAGGTTCGATTTCTCTTTCATAAAAGCAGTTAGATCAGTCAAAAAACCTCGGTGTAGATACGAATATATGATGTCTTGTTCAACGTAAACAAAATCATAAACACCCGTTCCCATTTCCATATCTTTTATAGACTTATCGTACATCTGATCCCAAGATGTTGTTTCAAGAATGACTTTAATACCTGTTTCCTTTTCAAACAACGGTGCTAAAACTTCCTTAATGTACTTAGAAGGAGGGGTACTTTCGCTAATCCCTCTTATGGTTATTCCTTTGTACGGCTTTGCTGCTTCTGCCCACCACGAATTTTGGGAAAAACTAAGAATGGCCACTACCAATAACGCACTTAAAACAACCTTCGTAACAAACTTCTTCATACAAAACACCTCCTCTATGAAATATCGATCTTTCTCACCGATTATTCGTTAACAACCATAACTTTGACCACATTTGATCTATGATTTATAGCATATTCAAAGGCTCCTGCTAAATTATCCAAATTAAAATATTTGGAAATCAAAGATTTTAACACAAATTTTCCTTCAGAAATCAATTTTATGGCTCTGGGATAGGTGTTTGCATACCTGAAAACTGTCTCTATCCTAGCTTCTTTGGCAATCAACTCATTGACATTCAGGGGAACAGTGTTTGAAGGAGGTAAACCTACTAAAATTCCCGTTCCTCCTCTCGAAAGAAGATAAGGCACTTCAGAAACAGTTGTTTCACTGCCGGCTGTTTCAAAAACAACATCAAAACTGTTATGAAAAGCCTCATAATCTTCTCTTTTTTCCACTATTGCTACTCTTTTCGCCCCTAAATTCTTCGCAATTTCCAATTTCGAAGGAAAGATATCAAAAACTGTTACATCTGTTACTCCCACCGCTTTTAAACTTTGAAACACCATAATTCCGATGGTTCCTGAACCAAGTATTGCAACTTTGTGTTCGGGTTTGACTCCCGATCGTTCGACTGCCCACAATCCCACCGATAGAGGCTCTATCATTGCTCCCTCTTCATATGAGACGTTTTCTGGAAGTTTAAAGCAAAAATCTGCTGGATGTGTCACGTATTCTCTGAAAGCACCATCAATAGGAGGAGTTGCCCAAAATTTTACATCTGGGCACAGATTGTATCTTCCTGATTTGCAGTATTTACATTTTCTACAAGGTACTTGAGGTTCGATAGCGACTCTGTCACCCAGTTTCAAATCTTCTACTCCCTCTCCTACTTCCACAACTTCACCTGCTGCTTCATGTCCAAGAATAATAGGTTTTTCAACTACGAAATTTCCTATTCTCCCATGCTGGTAGTAATGAATATCGGAACCGCATATCCCTACTGCTTTAATCCTTATTAACACTTCGCCAGGGCCAGGAGAGGGAATTTCAATCTCTCTCATTTCAAATTCTTTAGGTCTCACCAGATAAACTGCTTTCATGTTATCACTCCTTCTGTAACCTTCATCATTTTTTGGTAACTCAAACGTTTGCTTTCACCGTTATTTTACATAGAGATTTGTTCAAATGTCAAGGGCCAAAATTCCCTATTTTTCATACTCATTAACCATTATCCTTGATTATTTTGAATTACTGCCCATTTTCTTTCTTTTTCTCATGCTTTTGATTACATATTGCCACGTAATAAGACATAATGCTAAAATAAAAAGCGAAAAACAGAAAATAAGATTTGGAGGTGATAATTTGAAAGGAATTTCTTTAAAAGATATTGCTCAACGATTGAACGTTTCTGTTTCAACGGTTTCTCGCGCTTTAAACGGAAAGCCTGGCGTCAGCAAACGTTTGCGTGAAAAAATTATAAAACTCGCCGAAGAACTAGGATACACACCCAATCCATTGGCAATCGGTTTGAAGAGCGGTACAACAAAATTGGTAGGAATTCTTGTTCCTGAGTTAAAGGGTGATTTTTTTGCTCTAATAGTTGAAAGTGTAGAAAGAGCATTGTACCATCTTGGGTATCGATTGTTGCTTTGCCCCACCGAAGACGATCCAAAAAAGGAGGAAGAACATCTCAAGATTTTGGTAAATCAAAAAGTCGAAGGAATACTCTCAGCACCTGCGAATTTTAAGGAAAACAAAGAGCTTTACGAGGTAATAATAAACGAATATAAAATCCCTGTTGTATTTTTTGACAGATTGGTTGAAGGAATAGAGACAGATTATGTTATATCTGACAATTCAGAGGGAATGAAGCTATTGATGGACTATTTGATTTCGCGGGGTCATAAAAAAATAGGATTCATTCATCCATTGCGAGGTATCTACACTTCTGAAATTCGTTTGAAAACTTTCCTTGAGTACAAAGACAAAATAGTCTTCAAAGAAGAATGGTTAATTGATGGAAAATCTTCAGAAGAAGATGCAAGGGAAGCTTTCCTCAACCTCATGCGTTCAAAAGAAAGGCCAACAGCAGTGATAATAGGTAGCTATCATATGACCCTTGGTTGTTTGAGAGCTGCAAAAGAAATGGCTTTGAAAATACCAGAAGATGTTTCAATAGTGAGCTTCGATGATGCACCATGGAATGAAATATTTGAACCCCCCATCACCTGTGTTTCACAAGATCCCAGAGAGATAGGATTAATTGCTGCTACCATTCTATTGAATAAACTAAAAAATAAAAAGCATAACAACACCAAAATGCAAATTGTTTTAAAAGTGAAATTCTTAAAAAGACTTTCTGTATCGACAATAAAGTGAGGGAGGTACTATCATGGCTACCATCCTCTGTACCGGCGAAATCCTCATCGATTTCATCTCAGAGGACAAAGGAAAGAACCTTTCACAGAGTGAGCTCTTCAGAAAAAAAGCGGGAGGTTCTCCCCTGAACGTCGCCGTTGCCCTCAGAAGACTGGGAAGAGAAGTTTCCTTTCTCGGAAAACTTGGAGGAGACCAGTTCTCCGAGTTCCTACTTGAGGTGATGAAAAAAGAAGGCATAGACACAACACACATCATCTTCGATTCTTCTTGTAAGACTACCCTCGCTTTTGTGGCAAGAGACGCTCAGGGAAATCCGGATTTCGTCTTCTTCAGAGAAAAACCAGCCGATACGAATCTGAGACCGGAAGAAGTGAACATCAACCCCGCACAATTTTCTTTCCTTCACATCGGATCATATTCTCTTGCCGTTGAACCATCGAGAAGCGCCTATTTGAAAGTGATGGAAACGTTTTTGGAAGAAGGGAAGCCCGTCTCTTACGATCCGAACGTGAGACCCTCACTGATAGAAGACAGAAACACCTTCGTGAAGGACTTTCTCGAGATCTCTTCGAAGGTAGATATTGTGAAACTCAGCGACAAGGATCTGGAATACATCTTCCAGGAAGATTTAGAAACGGCCGTTGACAGAATTCCGATCAAGGAAAACGGCCTGCTTTTTGTGACCATGGGAGAAAGGGGATGTCTTGTGAAGTTCAAAGGAGAAAAACGTGTGGTTTCTTCTTTCAAAGTAAAACCTGTGGATGCTACGGGATGCGGAGACTCGTTCACAGCCGCAGTGATACACAAGTATCTGGAGAAAACACCTGAAACGATCGAAGACGCTGTCGAGATTGGAAAGTTCGCCAACGCCGTCGCCGCTATCGTTATCACAAGAGTGGGCGGTGTAGATGCGATGCCGGTTTTAGATGAAGTTGAAATGTTTCTATCAAATCAGGAACGTTGAGTTAACTTCTTATCAATCAAAGACTAACAGAGATTTTCAAAAATTCCTATCGAGCTCTTAAAGAAAATAAGGGAGAATAGCTTCTGGGAGGTGAAACGATGAAGATCTTTCTGGACACAGCAAACTTAGAAGAGATCAAAAAAGGTGTCGAATGGGGTATCGTGGATGGAGTAACGACGAACCCAACGCTGATTTCAAAGGAAGGAGCAGAGTTCAAACAGAGAGTAAAAGAGATCTGTGATCTGGTGAAAGGTCCCGTTTCTGCGGAAGTTGTGTCTCTCGACTACGAAGGTATGGTGAGAGAGGCGAGAGAGCTCGCTCAGATCAGCGAATACGTGGTGATCAAAATACCAATGACACCCGATGGCATCAAAGCGGTGAAGACTCTCTCCGCGGAGGGTATAAAGACAAACGTGACACTCGTGTTCAGCCCAGCCCAGGCTATTCTGGCCGCGAAAGCGGGAGCAACTTACGTGAGCCCCTTCGTTGGAAGGATGGACGATCTTTCAAACGACGGGATGAGGATGCTTGGGGAAATCGTCGAGATCTACAACAACTACGGTTTCGAAACCGAGATCATCGCCGCAAGCATCAGACATCCGATGCATGTGGTGGAGGCGGCACTCATGGGTGTGGATATCGTGACGATGCCATTTGCCGTGCTGGAGAAACTCTTCAAACACCCGATGACGGATCTTGGAATAGAAAGGTTCATGGAAGACTGGAAAAAGTATTTGGAGAACCTGAAGAAATAAAGAGCCCGCCACCCGGCGGGCTTTTTTAAGCTACCCACATGTTGTCTATGTGAACGACCACCTTGTTTCCTTCGTATCCGAGGATCTTTTTCAAATCGGAAGATTTGTGACCCGCTATTTTCTCCAGATCCGAAGACGAGTAATTCACGATTCCTCGACCAACGAGTTCTCCTTCTTCGTTCACTATCTCCACCACATCTCCCACATCGAACGCTCCTTCCACACCTGTGACACCAACAGGCAGAAGGCTATTACCGCTTTTGAGTGCTTCTTCAGCTCCTTTGTTTATGTATATCTTCCCCGCAGGTTCTGAGAGAAAGGCAATCCAGGCTTTTTTTGCTTTCAAGCGTCCTTGTGGTTCAAAAACAGTACCGACAGGTTCTCCCTTCACAAACCTTGTGAGATTTGAAACGTCGTTTCCGCTGCATATGGTCGCTTTCACACCGCATTTTGATGCCATCAACGCGGCTTCTATCTTGGATCTGATACCACCAGTTCCCCAACTGCTCTTTCCCATATCTTTCAGTTTCACCGACTCGTCAAATCTTTCGACAAGGTTTCCGTTCTCATCGATGACTCCATCCACCGTTGTGAAAAGCACAAGGAAGTCCGCATCCCAGGCTATCGAGAACATGGCAGCGAGTGTGTCGTTGTCACCGAGTGTGATTTCTTCTGTTGCAACTGTGTCGTTTTCGTTCACGATGGGAACAACGTCGAACTCCGAGAGTCCGATCAGTGTGTTTCTGAGGTTCAGGTACCTTTTTCTGTTGGAAAAAGTGTCCCTTGTGAGCAGGATCTGGGCGATTTTGATGCCATAGAAATCGAAGGCGTTTTCGTACACCTTCATGAGCTGGACCTGTCCCACAGCGCAGAGGGCCTGTTTTATGTGAAGGTCCTGTGTTCTCTTTCCCTTTCCAAGATAAGTAAAGCCCGCTGCGCGGGCCCCAGATGTGATGATGGAAATTTCGTGCCCCTGACCTTTCAAACGTGCAACCTCGCGACAGAGTTCTGCGATGTAAGACTTTCTCAAGCCAGAACTTCCCACAAGCAGGTTGCTTCCAACCTTTACAACGACTTTCATAATCATTCCCTCACATGATACTCTCCAAGAACGACGAATTTGTACGTGGTGAGCTCTCTGAGCCCCACGGGACCTCTTGCGTGGAACCTCTGGGTGCTGATTCCGATCTCGGCACCGAAACCGAACTGCCCGCCGTCTGTGAATCTGGTCGAAGCGTTCACGTAAACAGCCGCCGCATCGATTTCTGAAACGAACTTTTTGGCGTTCGAGTAGTTTTCGGTCAGAATCGATTCGGAATGTCCTGTGGAATATTTCTTTATGTGCTCAATCGCCTCGTCCACACCCTTGACCACCTTGATGGCGATGATGAGATCCAGATACTCGGTGGGCCAGTCCTCTTCAGTAGCCGGTACCACGTCCGGCACGATTTCTCTGGCCTTTTCACAGCCTCTCACTTCGACGCTGTGTTTTCTCAGTTCCTCCACGATCACAGGGAGAAACTCCTTCGCTATCTTCTCATGAACAAGCAGTTTCTCTGCAGCGTTGCAGGTACCGGGCCTTTGTGTCTTCGCGTTTATTATGACCGGAACAGCCTTCTTCAGATCGGCGCTCTCATCGACGAAGATGTGACAGTTTCCAACACCTGTTTCGAGCACCGGAACGGTCGCGTTGTCACGTACAAAGCTGATGAGGCCGTACCCGCCACGTGGAATGACGAGGGAGAGATATTCCCTGAGCCGTATCATCTCAAGAACGAGGGATCTGTCGGTGTTCTCGATGAATTCAACGGAGCTTTCCGGAACCTCGGTTTCTTTGAGCGCTTCCTTTATAGCTGAGACTATCGCCTTGTTCGAATTCAAAGCGTCGGATCCGCCCCTGAGCAGTATGGTGTTACCGCTCTTCAAGGCCAAGATCGTGGTCTCCACGGTGACGTTCGGCCTGGATTCGTAAATGATCCCTATCGGACCGATGGGAACCCTCACTCTCGCTATTCTGAGTCCGTCTTCTCTCACCCAAGAATCGATCACTTCTCCCACGGGATCTTTCAGTCCAATCACCGTCTCACACGCTTTTATCATCTCATCGATTCTTTTATCGTTCAGAGCGAGTCTGTCAACGAGAGACTCCTTCACACCCCGCTCGCGGGCCTTTTCCACGTCGATTCTGTTCGCTTCGAGGATTTCTTTTCTCCTCTCATCGAGTTTCTCGGCTATCTTCTTTATCGCTTTGTTCTTTTCCCTCGTCGTAGCGTTTCTCAGAACATCCCAAGCCTCTCGTACCTTCTTCGCCTTCTCGAGGAGTTCATCCACAATCCTCACCCCCTAAACCTTCGGGAAGGAACCGTGTTTTTTCAGATAGTTCACTATACCGTCTTCTTTCAGTATTTCGAGGAGAAACTTCGGAATTGGAGTGAATCTGTATTCTTTTCCCGTTGTGAGGTTCTTCAAAACACCGTTTTCGAGATCTATCTCAAGTTCGTCTCCCTGGTTGATCTCGTCGACTTCTTTGAGCTCTATGACTGGAAGGCCCACATTGATGGCGTTTCGGTAGAAGATCCTTGCGAAAGACTTCGCCACGATACAGGAAACACCAGCGATCTTTATGATGCGCGCAGCGTGTTCTCTGGAAGAACCAAGTCCGAAGTTCTTGCCAGCCACGATGATGTCACCTTTCTGCACCTTCTTCGCGAAATCCTCCATGGCATCTTCCAGGACGTGTTTTGCGAGCTCCTCGAGATTGTTCCTCAGATGAAAGTACCTTCCAGGCGCTATATGATCAGTCGATATATTGTCACCGAACTTCCAGACTCTTCCCCTTATCATGATTCACCCTCCTTCAAATGAACCTTCTTGGATCTGTGATGTATCCAGTTACCGCGGTGGCTGCCGCCGTTGCAGGAGAAGCGAGGTATATCTCCGCATTGGGATTCCCCATTCTTCCCTTGAAGTTTCTGTTCTGCGTGGAAAGTACCCTCTCTCCGTCTCCAAGAACACCCATGTGAATTCCAACACACGGGCCACAGCCAGGTGGTATAACTGCCGCTCCAAGTTCAACGAATTTCTTGATTATTCCCTTTTCAAGGGCGTCCATGTAGACCTTCCTTGAAGCAGGACCAACGATCAGCCTCACATCCGGATGCTTTCCGTGTTTCTCAAGAATCTTCAAAGCGATCTCAAGATCCTGGAGTCTTCCGTTCGTACAGGTTCCTATGAAAACTTGATCTATCTTTATCTTTTCCTTTTCAACCTCGCTCACCTTTCTCACGTTGTCCACATAGTGAGGCAAAGAGACGAGTGGTTCGAGTGTGGTGGCATCTATCTCTATCTCTGTCTCGTAAACCGCGTCTGGATCTGCTTTCAACTCTCTGAAGTCCTCCTCTCTTCCCATCTTTTTCAGGAACTCTCTGGTCTTCTCATCAGAGGGCATGAGACCCGCTTTCGCTCCCACTTCCACCGCCATGTTGGAGATGGTGAGTCTGTCCTCCACATTCATATTTTCGATACAGCTTCCGTGGAACTCCAACGCTTTGTAAGTTGCGCCGTCGCTTCCCAGAATTCTCGCGATCTCGAGAATGATGTCCTTCGCGTAAACTCCATCCTGTAGCTTCCCGTTCACCACAACTTTGATCGTCTCAGGTACTTTGAACCAGTTCTGTCCAAGCCCGAAGATGATCGCAACATCCGTGGAACCCATTCCTGTTCCGAAAGCACCGAGCCCACCGGCAGTGCAGGTGTGCGAATCCGCACCCGCTACCAGATCGCCGGGCTTCACGTATTTTTCCGCGAGGATTTGATGGGATATTCCGTCTCCCGCATCGAAAACCTTGACTCCCATCTCTTTTCCAAATTCTCTCATCATCTTCTGCGAGTTCGAAAGCTCTTTCCTCGGGCTCGGAGAAGCGTGATCGATGAAGAGGAAGGCCTTCGGGACCTTCACTTCTTTGAAACCGAGTTCTCTGAATTCGTTTATCATCAGAGGGCCTGTTCCATCCTGGGCCATGGCTATATCCACTCTCGCGAGTACGATTTCTCCGGCTTTCACGTCTCTTCCAACATGTTCAGAAAAGATCTTTTCTGCGAGTGTCTTACCCATTCTCATCCCTCCGCTCGATAGGAATGTATTCGACATCCATAGGACCCACGTACTCACTGGTTGGTCTGATCAGCTTGTTGTCACTCACGTATTCGATCACATGAGCGGTCCATCCGACAACACGCGCAGTTGCAAACAGGGCAGTGAACATGTTCCTTGGAAAACCGAGTTCTTCGAAGAGAACGCTCGAATACAGATCCACATTCGGGTATATGTTTTTGATCTTGTTGGAAACGATGTATTCTTCCAGCTTGCTGGCGATTCTGAACAGTTTGCTATCTGGAAAGTGTTCCTGAAGGACTCTCTTCAAAAACACCGCTCTCGGATCGTAAGTTTTGTAAACTCGATGCCCGAATCCCATGATCTTTCTTTTCTCTTTCAGACACTTTTGAACGAACTCTTCCACCCTGTCTTCGCTTCCGATCTCTTCCAGCATGGGTGGAACCTTTTCACTTGCACCACCGTGGAGAGGACCCTTGAGTGCACCGAGAGCCCCTACAATACAGGAATAAAGATCGGAGAGTGTGGAGGCTATCACGAGCGCGGCAAAGGTGGAAGCGTTTATATCCTGCTCCATGAGAAGAATGAACGCAGATTCCAGAAGACGGATCTTTTCGTTTCTCTCTCCGAACATCATGTAGTAGAAGTTCTCAACGTGTGATAAGTCTTTTCTTGGCCTTATCAGTTCTTTTCCTTTAGAGTATCTGTAGTAATACGCCAGTATTGTGGGAAAGACGCTGGCAACCCTGATGGCTTTTTCTCTGAGATCCTCATCGTTCCCATCCATGGAACCGTGAATAGAAAGGAATATCTTCAAAACATCAATGTAATGAAGGTTTTTCGGAAGATGGTAAAGAATTCCAAGGGCTTCTGCAGGAAGCTCTCTGTAATCTACCATTTTCCTTTTGAATTCTTCAAGTTCACTCTTTGCGGGAAGCTCTCCGTACCAGAGAAAGTAGGCTGTTTCTTCGAAAGTCGATTTTTCAGCAAGTTCCTCAACGGGTATTCCTCGATAGTAGAGTCTTCCGTTGATGCCGTCCAGATAACATATCGAACTTTCACATATTTTGACGCCATCCAGTCCTTTTTGTATCAAAATAACACCTCCGTGTTGTATAACTATACACTGGAACGATTAAAAATGAAGGAGGGCTTTGGGAAATTTTACCATACAAACTTGAAGGTAAAGTTAAACAGTACTGCATGGCACAGGCTGGCATTTTAATGCTTTTCATTTCAAAAAAGATTTAACACTTTCGCAGAAAAATTGGTAGAATATGTTTTGAAGACATTAAGCAAGGGGAGGGGTTGAAGTGGCTGAAAGATTGGGGATACTCGTTGGTGGAGGGCCGGCACCTGGAATCAACAGTGTGATAAGTTCTGTTACCATCGAAGCTATAAACAACGGACTCGAAGTGATCGGAATATACGATGGATTCAAACACCTCGTAGAGGGAAAAACGAATATGGTGAAAAAACTTTCCATCGAAGATGTCTCCAGAATCCACATCGAAGGTGGATCCATTCTCAGAACCTCGAGGGTGAATCCTGCCAAATCCGAAGAAACCCTCGAGAAGACAGTTCAGACTCTCAAAAAGCTCGGGATAAAGTATCTTGTTACTATCGGCGGGGACGACACCGCGTTCTCCGCGAGCAAAGTGTGTGAAAGATCGAAGGGCGAAATAAAGGTGGTCCACGTTCCAAAGACTATAGACAACGATCTCCCTCTTCCGGAGAACATGCCCACGTTCGGTTTCGAAACAGCTCGTCACGTAGCCACAGAGCTCGTCTACAATCTCATGCAAGACTCAAGAACAACGAACAGGTGGTACTTTGTGGCCATGATGGGAAGAGAAGCCGGGCACCTCGCTCTCGGCGTTGGAAAAGCGGCGAGTGCAACGATCACGATCATTCCTGAAGAGTTCAAAGAGGGAGTGACGCTCGAAGAAGTGTGCGACGTTCTTGATGGAGCGATTCTCAAGAGAAAACTCATGGGAAGAGACGATGGAGTGGCGGTCATAGGTGAAGGTATCGCAGAAAAGATGGATCCTGAAGAACTCGCCAACATTCCCGGTGTGATAGTCGAAAAAGACCCACACGGACACCTGAGACTTGCAGAGATCCCGCTCGCCACCATTCTGAAACGGGCGATCGAGAGGAGATACGCTGAAAGAGGTGAAAGAATCCACATCGTCGATGTCACAATAGGATACGAACTCAGAAGCGCACGCCCTATACCTTTCGACATAGTATACACCAGAACACTCGGTTACGGTGCAGTGAGATTTCTCCTTGGAGACTATTCCGATCTCCCTGGCGGGATGGTGTGCGTGGTTGGTGGCAGAATCAAGATTCTTCCCTTCGACGCTTTCATGGATCCAAAGACCGGAAGGACAAAGGTGAGAGTGGTGGATGTTCGATCGGAAGATTACAGAGTAGCAAGAAAATACATGATAAGGCTGGAAAAGAAAGATCTCGAAGATCCCGAAACTCTCGAAAAACTAGCAAAGCTCGCAAAGATGGAACCTGAAGAATTCAAAAAGAAATACTGGCATACGACAGAGCTTCCATAAAACTTTCATGAGCCCCATCTCGGGGCTCATTCTTTTTCTACAACGAGACCGTATTGGCTTGTGAAGAGCTCGTAATAAAAGCCTCGCTTTTGAATCAACTCATCGTGTTTTCCCATCTCCACAATTTCTCCGTCTCTTAAAACGATGATCAGATCTGCGTTTTTTATCGTGTTCAATCTGTGAGCTATGATGATGCTGGTCTTCCCCTCCATGAGTTTCCACATGGCTGCCTGTATGCTTTTCTCCGTCTTTGTGTCAACGTTGCTGGTGGCTTCGTCCAGTATCAGGATCTTTGGATTCGCAAGGAAAGCTCTTGTTATGGCAAGAAGCTGTCTTTGACCCTGACTCAGATCTTCACCGTTGTCGGTGAGGACCGTTTCGTAACCCTCAGGCAGGTGCTTTATGAAGTGGTCGGAATGTGTCAGTTTCGCTGCTTCTTTTATTTCTTCGTCGGTAGCGTCAGGATTTCCGTATTTGAGGTTTTCTTTCACGGTTGTGGAAAACAAAATAGTATCCTGAAGGACGATGCCTATGCTGGATCTCAGAGAACTCCTCTTTATTTTTCTTATATCTATACCATCCACGAGGATCTGCCCTCTGTCCACGTCGTAGAATCTCATCAACAGATTCACGATCGTCGTCTTTCCGGACCCTGTGGGACCCACCAGTGCAACCTTCTGACCCGGTTTTATGTGAAAGGTTATGTCTTTAAGAACAGGCTTTTTCTTGTCGTAGGAGAACCAGACATTCTTGAACTCGATTTCTCCTCTGACTTCCCTCAGTTCCACAGCATCAGGATCGTCTTTTTCTTCCTCCAGATCGAGAATCTCAAAGATTCTTTCAGCACTCGCAAGCGCCATCTGGATCATGTTGAACTGGTTAGAAAGCTCGTTCAACGGTCTTGTGAATTGCCTCGTGTAGCCTATGAAGGTGGCTATGGTACCCACTGTGATTATGTCTTTCAAGGCGAGCCATCCTCCAAAACCGCTGATCAGGGCAAATCCGAGGTTGTTGACCATGTTCATCAGAGGGGGGAGAACACCTGAAAAGATCTGAGCCTTCGTTCCCACCTTTCTGAGACTCTCGTTCACCTGGTCGAACTTCTCTATCTCTTTCTCCTCTCGGGTGAAGAGTTTTATCACGCTGAGGCCAGAGATGTCTTCTTCTATGATCCCGTTGAGCTGGCCGAGGACTCTTTGATTTTCGTAGAAGTATTTTCTGGTTCGGCTGGAGACGATCTGCGTGATGAGAACGGTCAAGGGAACTATTGAGAGTGTGACGAGTGAAAGGATCACATTCACTCTGAACATCATGATCACAGCGCCTGCGAGTGTCACAATTCCCGAGAAGAACTGAATGATACTGTTTCCAAGAACGTTGTTTATATTGTCCACATCGTTTATGACTCTGCTTATGATGTCTCCGTGAGGTGTTCTGTCGAAGAAGCCGACCGGAACTCTTTGAAGCTTCTCGAAAAGCTCCTTTCTCAAACGAAAAACAACATCTTGGGAAAGCGTTAACATGATTTTTCCCTGAAGCCAGAAGAGAAGAGACGTAAGCGCATAAATCGTTCCGAGAATCAGCATGTATCTGGGAAGAAGATCGAATTTTCTTGGAACGAAGACAACATCGATCGTTTTTCCTATGAGATACGGTGAGAGAACACCAAGTATGGAAGAAACGGTGACGAAAACAAAGACCATGATCAAAGTGAAAGTGTGAGGTCTCAGATAACCGAGGAGTCTTCTCAACGTGGCCGTGGGATTTTTCAGTGCGGGTTTTTCTAAAATTGGTCCGTGTGGCCTTCTTCTGATCTCAGGCATCGTTCATCACCCCGTTTCCAAACTGGGATTCATATATCTCTCGATAGGGTTTGCAGTGTTCGAGCAACTCTTTGTGGGTGCCAAATCCCGCTACTTTCCCTTCATGAAGGACCAGGATCTTATCGGCGAGAAGAGCCGTTGGGATCTTCTGAGTGATGATGAAGGTCGTACATCCCTTCGTGTATCGCTTCAACCCATCCAGTATTCTTTTCTCAGTTATGGGATCCACTGAACTCGTGCAGTCGTCGAGTATCAGTACCTTTGGTTTTTTTACAAGAGCACGGGCTATGGAAAGTCTCTGTTTCTGACCTCCCGAGAAGTTTCTCCCCCCTCTTTCGACGCGAGAATCGTATCCTTCGGGCAGACTGATTATGAAATCGTGTATCTGAGCGATCTTCGCCGCCTCCACGATTTCATCATCTGTGGCGTCTTCTCTTCCCCATTTCAGGTTCTCTTTGATGGTTCCCGAAAACAGCACGGTTTCCTGAGGAACAACAGATATGTGACTTCTCAGATCTTTCAGCTTCACCGTCCGAACATCCAATTCATCGACTTCCACACGTCCACGCTCTGGATCGATGAGCCTTGGAATGAGGCTCATGAGGGTGGTCTTTCCGGACCCTGTTTCACCCAGAACGGCAACGAGTGATCCTGGTTCAACGGAGAAGTTCACTCCACTGAGAACAGGATCGGTGTTTTCGAAGTATCTGAATTCGACATTTTCGAAGGAAACGCTCCCCTCCACATTTGGAAGTGCTAAGGCGTTGTCCGCTTCTTCAATTGCAGGTTTTTCGTTCAGCACCTCCAGAACTCTCTTTGCAGAAGCACTGGCTCTTACAATGAAATTGAGAATGTTTCCGATCATCATGAGAGAGAACATGATCTGCATGAGGTAATTCGTGTATGCCATGATGCTTCCTATCTCCATCTGGTTGTTTCTAACGAGAACCCCTCCAAACCACAGGACGGCGATCATCCCCATATTCACGATGAATATGAAAAGGGGCAGTGCGAAAACAATGAGTGAAAAGGCACTGATGATGGATCTTCTCAGAGACTCGTTTGCTTTCCGAAAGTTCTCATTCTCGTATTCTTCTCTTCGAAAGGCCCTCACTACCCTGACACCCAGGAGATTTTCTCTCACGACTCTGTTGACCTCGTCGGTGCTCTCTTGAATCTTTCGAAAAAGAGGATTCCCTTTCTTAGTGAGCCACACAAAGAGGAGAACGATGGGAGGTATCAAAAAGATCAAAACGGAAGAAAGCTTCACGTTGATAGACACTGCCATGACTATTCCACCCACAAAGAGAAGAGGCGCTCTGACAACGATCCTGAGAAGCATCATCACCAAGTTTTGAAGCTGCGTGACGTCGTTGGTGAGACGCGTTATCAAAGATGAAGTGTGGAATCTGTTCACATTGGAAATAGAAAAACTCAGAACTTTTCTGAAGAGATCTCGCCTCAAGTCGGCTCCAAAGTTCTGACTGGCGTAGCTCGCAAAGACCGTGCAGCCTATTCCTCCCACCGCACCTATCAGTGCCACTATCAACATGAGGATCCCTGTTTTCAAAACCAGAGAAAAGTCTCCACGCGCGATTCCTTCGTCGACGATACGTGCCAAAAGAGTGGGTTGTGAAAGATCACATATCACTTCTACAACCATGAAAAGCGGTGCGAGAACGGCGAATAGCCAGTAAGGTTTTAAATATCTGGCGAGTGTTTTCATTTCGAGTTTTTCCCTCCGTAGATGATGTTGTATACGTTCCTTTCAAAGTCTTCCGTGGCGTGTTTTAATTTCTTCTTTTGTTCCGGTGTGAGATCTTTCGCGTTTTTGAAAATCACATCCACTACATTTCTCAAGGAAAGACCACAAATTTCAGAAAAGACTCTGAATCTCTCTGCGAAATCCAGTGCCTTCTTGATTTCCTCTTTGTGTTCTTCCAGGTACTTTCTCCCCTTATCAGTCAAACGGTAAACCTTTCTTTTCCCCTCGTTGTATGTTTCGATGTATTTCTGCTTCCTGAGGGAAGAGAGTATCGGGTAGAGCGCACCAGGACTCGGAGGCTCTGCCCCTATTATCTGGGAGATCTTCTTCATTATGTAGTACCCATGAGAGGGTTGTTGAGAAATTATGTGAAGAACCAGAAATTTCAGATGCCCTTTCGTATCTCTCATACTGTCACCAGATATATCTATAGAGTTATGATTTTCAACAAGAATTATACCGGATTTCTGGAATATCTCAAAACACCATTTCGGAAAAATTCTTGAGGATCTTCATCTCATCAAAGACATCCAAGATGGTGAACCTGTCCCTTATGGTGTTTGCGAGACGTACAACTCTTGACAGAAAGTCTTTGCTGTAACTGTTGATCACTGAGTTCACATCTATAGTCTCAAGAGTTCTTTTGAGATGGGGGAAAAACTCCCAGTAAATATCCTCCAATGGTTCTCCGACTATATCTGCTTCGATTTTTGGGAATTTCTTCTCAGCGTATGTTTTTAAAAATTCTTCTACTTTTCTTTCTTCGAAGAGCTCAAGAAGTTCTTTCCTTCTTTCCTCAATGGAGTAGTCTTTTAGAGGTATCTCTTTCTTCTCTACAAGTGCCTCGTACGCCTTCATCGAAACAAAAACTCCTATCATCACTGTCAAGCCATGGAAAGGAGGCATCTCCCCTTTTTCTTCGTGAAACATCTCTATCAGATGGGAAACCATGTGTTCTGCACCGGACGCCGGCCTTGAATTTCCCATGATGACCATGTTGATTCCTGAAACAAGATGGGCCTCCATGAGTGTTTTGATGGCATTTCTTTCCCTGTTGAGAATGTCTTTTGACTTCAAAAGAATTTCTTTCAACAGATCTTTCATGTCGTTCCAGACGAAGTCACAGATGTATTCACCCGTAACGATATGTGAGAGAATCCAATCCATTCTTGCGGGAATCTTGGCAACAATGTCTCCTACACCAGCCCTCAAAAGGTCCATTGGTGCGTTTCTCAACACCTCGATATCTAAAAGGATTCTCCTGGGGGGAATCGCCATGAAGGTCTTTTTCACACCGTTCACCAGGATGGGCGCCACGGTGGAAGTATAAGCATCCACAGAAGGCGCTGTAGGAACACACGAGAAACGCTTTCCAGAAAGATATGCCGCGTATCTTGCTATGTCTGTGAGGCTGCCAGATCCAATCGATACGATCTCTGGGAAATCTCCAGATGCTTTCACTATTTTTTCAACGTTTTCCATCGTTGCAAGGGGTCTTCTCTCGTTGAAAACGAAAGACCGCTTCCCGGGCAAGTCCACCAGGGAAGCGGTGTTCAGGTCTGCTATGAAAAACGCATCCGAAAAAACATCCGGTGCCTCTCTTATGGATGCCTCCAGGATTTCTATATTCGGAACCTCATGAGTTTTCCCGCAACTGCACTCGAAGGTTTTTCCCAGGATATCCTTCATCCCTCACAACCTCGCCATCAGGTCTTTTGTTCTCTCATAGAGCTCTCTGTATATTTCGTAGTACCTGTCGTAGATCTTCTTGTTCTCCGGATCTGGCTCCACGGGATCTCTGTATTTCACCCACTCTTTTATTCTCTCGGGCTTGTCTATAACGCCTGTTCCGAGTCCCGCAAGGAAGGCATCTCCGTAAGGAGCCTCCACAAGGCTTGCAACCTGCCTCATTTTGAAACCGGTGACATCCGCGAATATTTTAACCCACACGGAAGATTTGGAAACACCACCGACGATCCAGCATTCGTCGTTCAGTTTCAAACCAGCTTTCAAACCCTCTTCCATGTTGTGTCTCAGGGCATACGCTCCTCCTTCCATTAGTGCCCTGTAGAGGTGTGCTCTCTTGTGATAGAGAGTGACCCCAAAGAACACACCCCTTGCGGTAGGATCCCATATCGGAGATCTTTCACCCATGAAGTATGGAAGAACGATGATACCCTCGCTTCCAGCAGGGATGTTTGCTACCTCCTTGTCAAAGAGCTGGTACGGTGAGATGCCAGTTCTTTCACCGACGATTGTCTCGCTCTCACCGAACTGTTCTTTAAACCACCTGGCGAGAGCCCCCGTTGTAGCGGACCCTCCAAATGTGTAGATCCTTTCAGTGTCGTAAACCACATAAGGATAATTCACAAGCCCGAAAGCCAGTTTCGAACCATCGTGGACCGTTCCCCAGCAGGTGGAAGTACCCACCATCGCAACGTGTTCTCCCTCCTCAAGTGCACCGGCAGAAAGCTGGGCAACTGGAGCGTCTATTCCACCGGCCACTACGGGTGTTCCCTCAAGGAGTCCGCACAATTCTGAAGCTTCTTTCGTCACTCTTCCAACCACGTCAGAAGACTTCACTATTCTCTCGGGGAGAAACTCAATTGGTATTCCGAGAACATCGCACATCTCCTTGGACCAGGTGAGCTTTCTGATGTCAAAAACACCACCCAGGTTTCCAGCAGAGGAATAGTCGATGACAACTTCTCCCGTCATTTGATAGATCACGTAGTCCTTAGGAGTGATGAACTTGTAGATCTTTTCCCAGATCTCTGGTTCGTTGTTTCTGATCCACATGATTTTCGTAAAGCCAAAGTACGAATCCACGTAATTTCCTGTGATTTCGAAGAGCTTTTCCTTGGGAACGTTCTGTTTCACCCACTCCGTCTCTTTCACCGCTCTTCTGTCCATCCAGATGAGGCAGGGTCTGAGGGGTTGCATGTTCCTGTCAACTGGAATGCCCGATCCACCGTAGAGCCCGCTAATGGCAATCCCAGCTATTTCTTTCTTCGATACCCCAGATTTCTCCACCACTTCTTTTACAGTTTCAAAGACTGCTTTAACCCAGACATCAGGCCACTGTTCTGCCCAGTTTGGTTTTGGAGTTATGACTTCGTACTCTCTGAAAGCCTCAGCGAGTACTTCTCCTTTTTCGTTCACAATGACGGATTTCGTCCCCTGAGTTCCTATATCACTTCCGATGAGGTACATGTTCCCCCTCCTCACTTCTGACCGTACTTGGTGTGGTACTGATTGTAGAGATGATCCACCTCGTCAGGTGGCAATGGTGTGGGTTTTCCTGCAAGTGTCGCAAAGTACGCTGCCTTTGCTACCTCCTCAAGGAAAATCGCCTTTTTCACCGCATCGTCCACAGAGGTCCCCACGATCATAACACCGTGTTTTCTGAGAAGAACAGCACCGGATTTTCCAATCACTTTCACAACAGCTTTTCCAATCGCCTCGGATCCTACAGGAGCGTATTCTGTAAGAGGAATCTCCTCTCCGAAAACATCCGCATGTGCCGTGCAAAGAACGGGGATTGATTTTTCGAGAATTGCCCACACCATAGCGAATGTTGAATGAGTGTGAATCACGGATTTTGCCCAGTCGAGGTGTTTGTAGAGATACAGATGTGTGGCTGTGTCAACAGAGGGTTTCTTCTCTCCCTCGATCACGTTTCCTTCAAGGTCCACCACGACGAAGTCTTCTGGTTTCAGCTCGGTGTATGGAACACCGGAGGGCTTTATCAGAACATGATCACCGATTCTCACACTCACGTTACCGCTTGTGTAAGCGACAAGACCGTATTTTTCCAACAGAAGATGGGCATTGTATAGCTCTTTCCTTTCTTTTTCGTACATGATCTCTCCTCCTTGCTATAAGTTACAAATTCAACCCAGCAGCGAGTTTCATAACTTTTTCTTGAGAAGCATCTTTGGCATCAATGATACCAGCGAGTTTTCCAAAGCTCATCACAGCGATTCTGTCACTCATTTGAAGAACTTCAGGAAGTTCAGACGAGATCATGATGACACCTACTCCTTCTTTTGCAAGCTGTGACATGATCCTGTATATCTCTGCCTTTGCCCCTACATCTATTCCTCGTGTCGGTTCGTCCAGTATGAGAATCTTCGGTTTCAAAGCAAGCCATTTCGCAAGTACTACTTTCTGCTGGTTGCCACCAGAAAGATACAACACCTTCCTGTCTGGATACGGTGGCCTTATGTCA